>NHFW02000027.1 GCA_002171295.2 Flavobacteriaceae bacterium TMED121 | reverse complement strand
CTTTTTGCTTAAATCTACACAGCCAAAGGTCCACATCCAATTAATAAAAGTTTTTTTATAATCGTAGATAACGGGCTTGATTGTTATCCATTCTTTTTTGAGGCATTCTTTAAATAGGGATTTGAAGAACTTGTAATAGTCGCTATTATTATCCACCCAATAAAACATCTCTTCTCTTTTTTCTTTGAAAGGATTCATAGGGAGGAATCTAACTAATCTAAGATTAACAGTATTTTGATTTTCTTCTAGATGTAATTCACCCCCTAACCTTACTATTTCCTTTTCAAGAGGCACTATCTTATTGTGGTAGAATTCATTTAGATGACTCTCTAATTCTGATTCAAAATCTTCTTTAGAAAACATATTTTATATTATGTATTTGAAGTGTTAATTTCAGTAAAAAAGTAATAAGATATATTTCATTTTGAAATTTACAAAATTATATGGCAGTTGGAAAAATGCCAAGAACACACTTTAATTAGATATATCTGTCAAGACACAAACTCGTCAGAGTTGAGTAAAATAGGGCTATGAGAAACGAAGTTTCGAATGAAATTTGACTAAAAAAGCGTGCCAAATACGTGCCAAAAACAGCTGATTTTCGTATATTTAAGTGTAAAATGTTCAGTAGCAGATTGTTGCTTTTTTAGGAGGATGCAGCTGGCTATACCCAGTAAAAAAAGGCTTCACCAAAGGAAACCCTCATACAACTTTAGTGGAGAAGATGGGACTCGAACCCACGACCTCTTGACTGCCAGTCAAGTGCTCTAGCCAGCTGAGCTACATCCCCATTTTTTTATTATAAATTATTGAATATCAATTTTAAAATACTTTAGACAATTAGAGATTTTAATGATTTCAATAACTTTTGTAATTTACTTATCATATTATGACTCTATTTAAAGCTTATAAATATACACTTTTAAATTATCTGAAAATTATGTTCTCTTTGACAGAAAGTCTATTAAAACCATTTTGAATAAAATGAAAATAAATTACACAGCTTTATTTTATTTTTCAATATTTCAAATTTGTTTTTCTCAAAATAAAATTTCCAGTAAGGATGGTTTTATATCCCCCATATCAGAGTCTTTTGATGGACAAAAGCCAGAAGCAAACTGGATTTGGGATTCTGGAGATCCTAATCCAAAAAATTATTATTTACATATTCGTAAAAATTTTATATTAAATAGTTTAATAAAAGATGCTAAAGTTTATGTCTCCGCCTTTTCATTTGGAGAGCTATATATAAACGGTGTTTATATTGATCGAATTCCTACTAATCCAGACCCAGAATATCAAACTTATGAAGAGATTGATATCTCTCCTTACCTAAAATTAGGTAAAAATACTATTGCTGCTCTTGTTTACAATACTGGAGAGGGATTACATCACAGAATGAATGGAAGAGGGGGGTTTTTCTTTCAAGCAAAAATAATCGACTTTAATAAAAAAATTATAAAACTACATAGTGATAATAGTTGGTTAGTTGCTAGAGCAATAGCTTGGGACAATATAACAGATCATCGACAAGTTGACCATACAATAGGAAGACAAGAGAGATACGACGCTAGAATTGCTTTTGAAAACTGGGAGCAAAACTATTTTAATGATTCGGATTGGGAAAGTGCATCTGAAATTGGAGTCCCTCCACTAAATCCGTGGAATAAAATTGTAGTAATAAAAAGAGAGCGTACTTTTTACCAGTTGATGAATCCTATAAGAGAATGGAGTAGAGGTGGTTTTCAGATTTATGATTTTGATAAAGATATTACAGCTTTCCCTCGTTTTATTGCTAACGCAAATAAGCCAGGATTAACTCTTAACATTGGAACTGCGGAAACACTTGGAAAAGATAGCATTCCATTAATGGCAGATAATGTAAATTATATTGATTCGTATTTCACTAAAAAAGGACTTCAAAGTTGGCACCCTATTACATGGAGAGCTTTTAGATATATAGCAGTAAAGAAAGATAAAGGCATTGAAATAAAAGATATTTCTGCAAAATTTAGGTCATTTCCTGTTAAAAACAGAGGCCATTTTTCATGCTCAGATGAAAGGTTAAATGATATATGGGAAATTGGAAGATGGTCAATGCAGATTTGCGCTCAAGACACCTGGATGGACACTCCCTGGCGTGAACAAACACAATATATTGGAGGAGATAGCAGGTATATGCTGCGTTATTCAGCTTACAGTTTTGATACAAACATAAAGTTGTTACACGATTATAGCATTCTAAGCGGTGCTTTTTCTCAAAGATTTTCTGATGAAGGTGCCATACGTGGTCGGCATCCGACCGACTATCGTTTAGGCATAAACACCTCTACTTATATTCCTGATTATCAGATAGATTGGATACTTATGCTAAAAGAACACTTTACGTATTACAAAGATTATGACTTAATAAGACAGGTTTATCCGAATTTGAAATTATTGTTGAAGTATTTTGAAAATTATGAATCTAGTGAAAGAAATCTATTAGGAAAAGTACCTGGTTGGGTAGTTTTAGATCATCCCGATACTTTTAAAATGGATGTTTCGGGGGAAAATACCGCAATGAATTGTCTATATTTTGGAGCATTAAATTCGGCAGCATGGCTGGCTAAAAATATAATTGGTGATTTAGATCAAGCTGAATTGTGGGAAGAAAAAGCTGAAAAAATAAAAAAATCTGTCCAAAAATATTTTTGGCTGAATAAGGAAAAAGTATTTAAAGATGGATTAGAGAGTTCTAGAATTACACAACAAACTCAAGTTTATGCTCTAAAATATGGTCTTGTAGATGAAAATTTTAAATCCAGTTTAGTGAAATTTATAAAAACTCAAGGCAAATCATGTGAACAATCTTTTTCCTATTGGCTACTTTATTCGATGTTTTCAGAAAATGAGGGTCAATGGGCTCTTGATTATATTAGGAATTACTGGGGAGAGCAGATGAACAGAAAAGATTTTAATGGTGCTTGGTTTGAAAATTGGATTCCAAAGTTAGGGCGATCAAAATCTCACGCTTGGTGTGCTGGACCAACAGCACTTCTCCCAGAAAAAGTTTTAGGTATTGAGCCTATTTTAGCAGGTTGGCAAAAATTCAGAATTAAACCAAACTTATATGATCTAGAATGGTGCGAAGGAATTGTCCCATCTTCAGCTGGAGATATAGATGTGAAGATAGAAAAGCTAAGAAAAAAAAATGCGGAAATAGGTATACAGATTAAAGCTATTATTCCCTCTAATACTTCTTCAAAAATATATGTACCTGTTCAAAAATCTAAATACTTTAAGATTGAAGTAAATGATAAGGAGATATGGAAGAATGGTAAATTTTTACCAATTGATTCTAATATTAACTTTGAAAAAAATCTAGATAATTATATTCTTTTAGAGTTTAAGTCTGGAAGCTATACTATTAATGCTACAAAAGAGAATTTAGCAGAATTGTGATAACTGATTTACAGGTAATAAAGAAGAATATAATTCTCACTTTTTATTGTCCTACCTTTAAAATATGAATTTAAAAACAGTTCTTTGGCTTGTAGTCTTTTCCCTTATTTTTGATCTTACTTTTGCTCAGGGAGATGAAAATCTTTTATTACAATATCGAAAAGGACCAGATATTACAGGGTATCGAAAATGGAACTTTGACCTTCACTTGCAGGGAGTTTACATTGGTCCCAATGGAGATTTTACTACCCCAAAAATTGGTTATGCTTTTGGGAGTAACGTACATTACAAATATTCAAAATCAATCGGTGTTTCAACAGGAGTAAAACTTTTATCAGTTAATTATCAATATAAGCTCAATGATAATAAAACCCATGACCATTTAAGTTACCTCAGTTTTCCATTATCTATTAGGGTTTTCCCGACTAGGCGAACGCATTTCGAAACAGGGCTATTATATCATCACCTTATTAAAGCAAAAAACTCAGCAATAGTCGATCTCAGACAAAAAAGTAATTTCTATCCAGACAATATCTTTAAAAATGCGTTTGGATGGCTTTTTGCAGTTCATTACAGCGTTTGGAAAAAGTTTCGACTCTCCGTCGAATATAGATTTTTTAAAAAATCTACTATCACCAATAATATTCAAAAAAATAACTTCAATGGATTTTTACTCGGTATTAATTTTCTCATTTTAAATCCTAACAAAAAAGCTCAATAGTCATATTAGAAAGTTCCTTTTACTTGTGTCTAGGATATAAATTTCAATACCCAAAAATAAAATCAATATTAAAAACCTTATGAAATATAAGTTGTATTTCTATTTTGAGTAAGTTTTAATAGTTGCGAGTTTTTTCTAAAAAAATCTAGATAGAGAAATATTAAGATAATAATGTGCTTTTGTTTTTTGAGCGGTATTGTCATTAGAAATCCGATTCCAAAGTATTTGAAGTTGCAATTGTTCGCCATAAATTGCAAGGCCTACTAATGCATTGTGTTTATATGGAATGGATTCCAAGGTAAAGGGTGCATTGTCATCAAATAAACTCCCTGAAATCATAAAATCATGGAATCGGTATTCAAGCCGAGAGCCAATGTAGATTCCAAATCCAACCTCCTGCATCTCAAGTGGATTATGTATAAAAGATATCACTTTTGAAGAGCCCAATAGGAGTCCAATATTTGTGCCTATTGCTGTTCTTTGAGTTCCCAAATTACCGAAAAAATCAGTTAATATAGCCCCTTTAGGAAAAAGATTAATCCGTTTTTTATAGAGCCCATTCAGGTTGACATGAAAACGTTGGGGCACTGGCTTCTCCCATGCCATATTAGGCAACCCCAAAATTTTATCATGATATAAATTCTGTATAAAAGAGGCCAGAGAGGCTTTGCCGGTCATTCCAACCTTAATCGCCCAAAGCCAGGCATTATTTGAGTTAAGTTGCCTTTCCTCAGCCCTTTGAAAAAAGAGCCACCCTCCGTATGGGTAATCATAATATTCAACCTCTTTTGTATAGCGTAAAGAGGGTGTGTAAATCTCATGACCTAAAGTCCAATGAACATACTTAATTGACATATCAGAGTTTTCATTTAATTTCCCTGCATTTACGAAAATTCCACTTGAGTAATAACGGTCCCTTCCAAAAAAAAGATCATTATCTACCGATAAATTTAAATACCGCTGGGCCGAAATCGATCCTGTTCCAAACCATAAAACTAGTAGCCCTTTAAAAACTAATTTTTTCATTAAATATATAGTCAGTGAAATTTAATCATCATTTTCTTAAAAATATATCTAAAACCATTTGAATTGGATATGCCTGGGCAAAATAAAATAGATTGGCTATTTTTGAGTATTATGAAAGGTTTTGTAACGCTCAAAAATGAAAATAAAGTAGGGAAAATTCACTTTTTTCATCCAAAAGGCAATAGTCTTCCTTCTACAATAATAAAAAGTTTAATTGATTGTTTAAATCGCGCTGAGAATGATCCCGATATTAATATTGTTTTAATTGAGAGTAGCGGGAGTAGCACCTTTTGTTCCGGAGCTTCGTTAAGCGAGCTTAAGTCAGTTAAAGATATTAAATCGGGTACAGCTTTTTTTATGGGTTTTGCAGAGCTACTAAATAAAGTTAGAAAAATGTCAAAATTCGTTTTTGCAAGAGTTCATGGTAAAGTTGTTGGTGGAGGTGTCGGTTTAGTTTCTGCTTGTGACTATACGTTTGCAACAGAAAAAGCCTCCATAAAACTCTCCGAGCTATCAATTGGTCTTGGGCCTTACGTTATAGAGCCAGCAGTGAGTAGAAAAATTGGTAATACTGCTTTCACACAGTTATCCATTGATAGCTCGAACTGGAAAACTGCTAATTGGGGAATGGAAAAAGGCCTCTATGCTCATCTAAGTCCAGATATCGAAACCATGGATGAAGCTCTGAATGAAAAAGCAGAATTAGTTGCTTCCTATGCCCCTGAGGCAATCAGCCAATTAAGAAAATTACATTGGAAGAATACTCAGCACTGGGAAACACTACTGCCTGAAAATGCAAAAATTACAGCACAACTTGTACTTTCTGATTACTCACAAAACTTCATGAAATCACTCGACCAATAGAAAAAATAAAGTGCAAGTCCCTACGAGTTATTTTCTTGTAATTTAAAAGCCTAACTGGTCTAGGTCTGCTTTTTGCTTTGTAGGAGTATTGGGGTTATTATACAATTCATATTCCTCACATTCAAGTGGTATTGTTACAACCTCAGGTATAATAAATTCGTCCTGGGATATAGCCAATTCCTGTTTTTCATAGGCTCCTTTCATAAAGAGAGCCCATATTGGTAGTGCCATAGTCGCGCCTTGTCCAAATCCAATTTCTTCAAAATGGACAGAACGATCTTCACCGCCCACCCAAACACCAGTCACCAGATTGGGAACAATTCCCATAAACCATCCATCACTTTGATTTTGAGTTGTACCTGTTTTACCAGCAATAGGGTTCTCAAAAATATATGGGTATCCAGTTACTGTATTTTCGTAAATGTAGTTTGTTTTTTCTAGACCAGCATGACGGAGTCGAGCGCCTGAACCATGTTTTGTTACACCCTCCATTAAATTAAGCGTAACATATGCAGCTTCTTCACTAATTACATCTCGGGTTTCCGGAACGACTTCAAATAAGGCCATCCCATTTTTGTCCTCTATTCTAGTAATCACAATTGGTTTAATAAAAATCCCTTGATTTGCGAAAGTGCCATAAGCCCCAACCAATTCAAACAAACTGATGTCGGGAGTNCCTAGNGCAATNGAAGGAACATTNGGNANAAAAGANGTTATNCCNGTTTTTTTTACCAAATCNACAACTGGACGNGGCCCNACCATATCCATTATTCTAGCNCTAATAGTATTTACNGAATTNGCCAAAGCATTTTTTANTGTNCGAGTACGACCATANCNATCACCNGAGTTTTTTGGNCACCANGGATCAATATTNCCATGTTTCATTTGATCNATACANTACAAGGCGTCNGGNANTTTNTCNCANGGNGANAGTTTTAATTGGTCAATNGCAGTTGCATATAAAAANGGCTTAAAAGTAGATCCAATTTGCCTACGNCCTTGTTTAACNTGNTCGTATTGAAAATGTTTATAATTAAATCCCCCTACCCATGTTTTAAC
The DNA here is from genome assembly GCA_002171295.2 of Flavobacteriaceae bacterium TMED121. Lineage (GTDB taxonomy): Bacteria > Bacteroidota > Bacteroidia > Flavobacteriales > Flavobacteriaceae > UBA8316. The sequence continues at coordinate 18,491 of NHFW02000027.1, read as the reverse complement.
ATGTCCCGTCTGNGGTTCCATTGCCATCATCGCTGCCCNNAGGAAATGTTTGTAATAACGAATAGAATCCATTGGTGTCATAATAGTATCGATCTCTCCTCTCCAGCTAAAAACTTGCATCGGGGTTGGTTTAAAAAAAGTCGCAAGTAATTGATCTTTTTCCATACCTGAATTTTTNCCCTTTCTCCAGCGTTCACTCCTGTAGGCTGACTTTTCTAAAAGGGTATCAATTTCTCCTATTCTTAAGTCTAGAAAAGGAGCTGTAGGGTTAAGATCGGGGGAGTTTTGTAGAAAAAACTCTTTTTGGATATTTTTCATATGTTTTGAAACAGACTCCTCTGCAATCGATTGTAGACGAGAATCAATTGTAGTATATATTTTTAAACCATCTCGATAAATATTAAAAGAACTTCCATCTGATTTAGGGTTTTCTTTAATCCATTTTTTCATAAACTCCTGAAGATAAGCCCTGAAATAAGTTGCCAATCCCTCGCGATGAGATTCTGGTGTGTATTCAATTTTTAAGGGAATATCGCTTAGTGAATCTTTCTCCTGCTTTGAGATCATCTTGTTTCGGAACATTTGTTGAAATACCACGTTCCTTCTTTCTTTAACCATTATAGGGCGTCGAAGGGGATTATACAATGAAGAGTTTTTTAACATTCCTACAAGTGTTGCTGACTGCTCTAAAAGCAAAGCATCGGGGGAAGTATTGAAAAAAATCTTTGCTGCTGATCTGACACCGTCTGCATTATACCCAAAATCATAGATATTAAGATACATTGCNATTATTTCATTTTTGGTGTAACGCTGTTCCAATTGGACCGATAATAACCATTCTTTTATTTTTTGAATAACTGCTTCTTTCTTATTTCGAGAACGCACTCCAACAAATAATTGCCTTGCTAGTTGCTGAGTAATAGTACTTGCTCCTCCTTTTTTACCTAAGTAATATATCGCTCTTAAAGTACCACGCCAGTCAATTCCCGCGTGGTCTCGATAACGTTCATCCTCTGTTGCAATAAGTGCGTCTATAATATTTTGAGGAAGCTCCTGATAAGTAATTGGAGTTCGATTGTCATTAAAATAAAATTTACCTAATACTACCCCGTCTGATGATAAGATTTGAGTTGCTAAATTAGTTTTAGGATTCTCCAGTTGCTCCAAAGGTGGCATGGGCCCCATTAAACCGAATGCAGCAGCAAAAAAAATTCCTACTGTTAAAAAAAGACCAGTAAAAAAAAATATCCAAAAGGCNATTATCTGGTTTCGATAATTTCTTAATTTAAATTTTCCTTTTTTTGATTTTCTCATTTATTTTGAAATAGCTTCAAGTGCAAGTCCAACCCCTACAATTCCTTCCAACCCATCAATTCCAATCTCATCTCCATTAAATCGGACAGCATGTTCAATTTCCGCGGTTAGTTTTTTTTCATCTGGTATCTCAAAATTTTCTTTCCACCAGAGTTTACTTTCTTTGAGTTCCATAAAACCAGATCCCAACCAATTTCCTTTTGTATCAGCCATTTCAAATTCCAAGGTATCCCTAGTCAAAATANTATTATCTTCTTTAAGGGTAGCTATTAAAAAGAGATTTGAAAAAGGGTAGCGGTAATCGTTTCTAATNTAAATAATGAGGTTTANCTCTTGTTTTGAAATAGGATTTATNTTAAAAACTGCTTTCTCTTTANAAGGCCACCTNTCATTNAANTTCTTGTATTCCATTTGCAATTTAAAATCTTTACAAGAACTTATTATACTTAGGAATAAAATCATTAATAAAATAAAGTTTCTAGGCATTGTTTATAGCTAGTTTCGATTACGTTTTTGTCGTCTTTTATGTTTTTGTCTTTGGGTATGATCAAAGCGATTAAGACTGTCCTGACCTACAACGTTTTCAAAGTTCAACTCTAACTCTTTGTCAGACAAGGTTGAAGGATTATCAGCATATTGTTCTAAGCTAGAAACATTTTCATTATTCTTATTCTTTTGGATTATTTCCAATACTGCATCTAAAGGCAACCTATACCAGTTTATCCATTCGCCCTTATAGGCATACCATAAATATTCTTTGAAAATATCCATTTTTTGAAAAACTCCAATACCTTTTTCAGTTTCTAGCTTAACCTCCTTTTTTGGGAAATTTTTTAATGCTGTTCGATAGGCATCCAATTCATAGTTTAAACAGCACTTAAGCTTACCGCACTGACCTGNNAGNTTNTGNGGGTTNAGCGANAATTGNTGNTANCGNGCNGCNGNNGTNGANACNGAACGANAATCNGTNANCCANGTTGAACAACACANTTCNCGNCCACANGAGCCNATNCCNCCCAAGACGNGAGGCTTCCNNNCGNAGNCCNATNTGNCGCATTTCAATNCNNATNNNAAANGCNTTGGCCATATCTTTAATCAACTGTCTAAAATCAACTCTGCTATCAGCTGTATAATAAAAAGTTGCCTTTTTCCCGTCAGCCTGATATTCTACGTCAGATATTTTCATCTCTAATCTCAAGGAGATTGCTAATTCTCGAGCACGCTTTTGAACTTCAGGTTCCTTGTGTCTTAAAGAATGCCACTTATCAATTTCCTCTTGATTTGCTTTTCTTAAAATTTTAGTTACCATTTCGCTATCCAGGGATATTTTTTTCTTTTTCATTTGAAAACGAACTAATTCCCCCNTAAGTGTNACCAATCCAAGATCNTAGCCATTTTCTACCATAGTAATTACTGAGTCTCCAACAGCAACTTTCATCTGCTCGGGTAAACTATAAAAACTTTTTCGACTATTTTTAAAACGTACTTCCACAATGTTAAAAGTACTCGATTCTTGTGGTGATTGCATGTTACCTAACCAATCAAAAACAGTTAGTTTATTACAGCTATCTGTTCCGCAAGNACCATTATTCTTGCATCCTTTTGGATTCCCAGACCCGTTAATAGAACATGATGCACAACTCATTTACTTATTTTAATATTTAAAGGATTTGGCGATTTCAGCCTAAACATAAAACAAAAATTTAATGCTTGTATTTTAAAACTTCGGAGCGTCCTTTTTTAAAAATTTTATTNCTATTCTGAATTCCTTTTCGAAGTTGCTTTTGATCCTCCACTGGAAGATTGAAAACATCTTGGCACTCGTTAGAACAACAAATTTGTCTTTTTTCCTGACAACTTTCACACTGAATGAACAATAAATGACAAGCTTCATTTGAACAATTGACATGGGTATCACAAGGTGCACCACACTGATGGCACTTTGCAATTATATGATCACTTATACGTTCCCGACGGCGTTCATCAAATACAAAGTTTTTTCCAATAAATTGGTTTTCTATTCCTTCAGCTTCTACTTGTCTGGCGTATTCTATAATACCTCCTTCCAATTGGAAAACGTTTTTGAAGCCTTTGTGTTTGAAATAAGCACTTGCTTTTTCGCATCGAATACCTCCTGTGCAATACATCAAAAGTTTTTTTTCTTTGTCATGTTCAGCAAGGGTTTGATCAATAAAGGGCAATGATTCACGAAAGGTATCTACATCTGGCTTCAGAGCCCCTTTAAACTGTCCTATTTCACTCTCATAATGATTGCGCATGTCTAAACAAATAGTTCCCTCTTCTGCTAACAATTCATTAAACCGTTTAGCATTCACGTGGATCCCTTTCTGAGTAACGTCAAACGTGGAATCATCTAGNCCATCCGCTACTATTTTATTCTTTATTTTGATGGTAAGCTTTAAAAAAGATTCATTGTTTTGCTCCACCGCAATATTAAGACGAACACTGCTTAGAAACGAAATTTCATCCAAAAAAGTTTTAAANGTTTCGAATTTAGGGGCCGGTAATGAAATCTGAGCGTTAATACCTTCTTGGGCAATATAAATTCTCCCCANAACNTCCATTNAGTTCCAGTGAACAAATAGGTAATCTCGAAAAAACTTTGGATTAAGTATTTTATGNTACTGATAAAACGAAAGGGTTAGGCGTTCTGTTCCAGCTGCTTCAATTAAAAATCTTCGTTCTTCAGCACTTAATTTGTTATATAGTTGCACGCTATAAACTTTTAAATGTTGACATACAAAGTTATAAAATTAATGTAGATGAGGTCCTTAATATTTTGCATAGCAACTCTTAAGTTTGATTTTATNATTTTTTTTTTGCCTNTAATGGATGAAATATTTCAAATAACATAAAAGGTAAATGCTATTTAAAATAAAAGAAAAACCAAATATCTATAAATTGATACAATTTTGTTAATAATCCATAACTGACTCTGTTGTCGACAATAATTAGAAATAGTAAATTCGCTAAAAAACAGAGTATTATGCCTGACGCAAATGAAGCAAAAAAGAAAGCACTCCAATTAACNCTTGATAAATTAGACAAGACTTACGGTAAGGGAGCTGTAATGAAATTAGGGGATGAAGCAATCGAAGAAGTAGAAGCTATCTCATCCGGTTCTATCGGTTTGGACCTAGCCCTTGGTGTTGGTGGTTATCCTCGNGGAAGGGTAATAGAAATTTATGGGCCAGAATCTTCNGGTAAAACGACACTAACACTTCATGCCATTTCAGAATGCCAAAAAAAAGGAGGAATTGCTGCCTTTATAGATGCCGAACATGCCTTCGATCGCTTTTATGCTGAAAAGCTGGGGATAGATCTTAGCGAATTAATCATCTCTCAACCAGACCATGGGGAGCAAGCACTTGAAATTGCAGATAACTTAATCCGGTCAGGTGCAATTGACATGGTCGTAATCGATTCTGTAGCTGCCCTTACTCCCAAAAGTGAGATCGAAGGAGAGATGGGTGACTCGAAAATGGGGCTCCATGCGCGACTAATGTCCCAAGCGCTAAGAAAACTAACTGCTTCAATAAGTAAAACCAATTGCACCGTCTTTTTTATTAATCAGTTAAGAGAAAAGATAGGTGTAATGTTTGGAAATCCTGAAACAACCACTGGTGGAAATGCCCTTAAATTTTATGCCTCAGTTCGTTTGGATATTCGCCGATCTACACAGATCAAAAGTGGTGATGCAGAAGTGCTCGGGAATAAAACCCGAGTTAAAGTCGTCAAAAACAAAGTGGCACCTCCTTTTCGTACCACTGAATTTGATATCATGTATGGAGAAGGAATTTCGAAAGTGGGTGAAATAATAGACCTCGGCGTCAACTACGAAATCATTAAAAAAAGTGGCTCTTGGTTTAGCTATGGTGAGACGAAATTGGGGCAAGGCCGCGATGCGGTAAAAACTCTTTTTGAAGACAATCCAGAGTTAATGGAAGAGCTGGAAATAAAAATTATGGATACTGTTAAAGCGGTAGAATAGTCTATTAATTTTTTTCAAATAATCCCTTGAAAATAAATCGTTTTAAATCAGAAATGTCGGCCTTGGCCGAGAAACAAAAACCCTTTTTCTTTCTAATCGATTTTGAACATAAAAATCCGATTGTTTGCCCTATTAACAAAGCCAAAGAGCTAGGATTTTATTTTGAAATAAAGGGTTTAAAAAACTTTAAGGCTCAATTAACGAAGCAAAAGCCAATGCACCTGTCAATAGACCCAGTGGCTAAGTCGCATTACAGCAAAGCCTACAAAAAAGTAGTAAAGGAGATATACCAAGGCAATACTTTTTTACTTAATCTGACTTTTCCATCCAAAATTAAAACTCCTTTAAGCCTCGAGCATATATTTCATAGGGCAAAAGCTCCGTATAAACTATATTATAAAGACCAGTTTGTTGTCTATTCCCCTGAGTGCTTTATTAAGATCAAAGATGGGTATATATATTCCTATCCGATGAAAGGGACAATTGACGCTAGTTTACCAAATGCTCGAAAAACTTTAACCAATAATGCCAAAGAGATTAATGAACATAATACCATAGTAGATTTAATCCGAAACGATTTATCTAAGGTTGCAAGGGATGTTCAAGTGACGCGTTTTAGATATATAGATAAGATTAAAACCCAAAAAAACGAAATCTACCATACAAGTTCAGAAATCAGGGGAAAGCTCCTTAAGGATTGGCAAAAACAACTTCCCGAGCTGCTATTGACTATGCTTCCGGCGGGTTCTATATGCGGGGCCCCAAAGGAAAAAACTGTATCTATTATTAGAGAGGTAGAGGAAGAAAAGCGGGGTTATTACACAGGTGTTTTTGGATATTTTGATGGAGAAAATCTTGACAGTGCGGTAAATATCCGATACCTAGAAAAAAAGCAAGGTCAGATTCTCTATCGCAGTGGAGGAGGCATTACTTTCATGAGCAATTTAGAATCAGAATATAACGAGCTAATCGAAAAAATCTATGTACCCGTTATTTGAATCTCTTTGCATACAAGATGGTAGAGTCATGAATTCCAATTGGCACGAAAAACGATTCCAGAAAGCTTATTTTAAATATTTTGGGGAATCGTCTCAATTTAATTTGATTAGTGAAATAAATATCCCAAAAGAATTTAAAAAAGGAAATGTTAAGCTAAGGATTCTTTATGGAGAAAAAGGACGGAAGATTGAATTTGACTTCTATAATCCTATAAAAATTAACACCATAAGATTGGTTTACACCTCTGAATTAAAATACTCCTTAAAACTAAGGAATAGAGAAAATTTAAATAAACTTTTTGACCAAAGAGGAAATTGTGATGATGTTATCATAGTAAGGGATGGCCAAATTACAGATAGTTCCTATGCTAATTTAATATTCTTCAACGGGAGGGAATGGATTACGCCAAAAAAACCCCTTCTAGAGGGGACCTGTCGGGCTAGACTATTAGATAATGGCAAAATTAAAACTGCTAATCTAGGAATTAACGAGCTTAAAACTTTTAAAGGCTTTAAGCTAATCAACGCAATGCGTGACATGGATCAAGAGATAATCCCAATGGATAGAATAGTTTATTAGTCGATTTTATTTATTTTTTTCCAAACTTTTATAGCCTCTACAGCCTTTTGCGCGGGATCTTCATTAAGTCCGTTATAAATCAGGTCGAAAGTTTTTTGCTGTAATATCGGAATATCTTTTTCGGTTAGACCTTTAGAAGAAATTGTAGGATAGATATTTACTCTTAAAATTCCGGGATAACCATATGTGGTGTTCCAAGGATATTTCCTTTTACAATCCAAAAAAACCATAGGACAAATTTCTAGCTGATGCTCAATAGCTAACTTAAATGCGCCCTGCTTAAAAGGGTTGAGTAATACAGTTTCATCGGAATATTCCCTTTCTGGAAAAATACAAACGCTGTAGCCTTTATCCAAAACTTTTTTTGCGCGACCATATACTCCAAAACGACTTTTTGAGCTACCTCGGTCTACCATAATGGCTGCTCGCTTATACAAATATCCAAAAAAAGGGATTTTAACCAATTCTTTTTTACCAACAAAAACAAAAGGTTTATTCGCCACTATAAACATTAACATTACATCAATATAACTAGAGTGATTAGCTACAAATAAATAACTCTGTTTTTTGTTCAGTTCTGACATGTTATTTATTTTGACTCTAAAACCTGTCCCGAATAAAACAAAGCGTGACCAAATGTTTCGGGCAATCCAAAAAAACGGATGATATCCATTCGGAAAGATAAGTAACAGAGTCAAAAAGGGGAACATTATAATTACAGGAATAGCTGCCAAAAAATAAAACCAAATTCGCCAGAGAACTATCAAAACCCTTGTCATTCCATAAAAATACATTTTCTATGAATGGATAAAGAATCCAAATCCTGCAAACTTTGTATGAACGGTTAAAAAAAATATCTTTGTATCTAATCATTCACGGAAAATGGCAAGAATATTAACGGGTATTCAGTCAACTGGTATCCCGCACTTAGGCAACCTTCTAGGTGCGGTGCTTCCTGCAATTAAAATGGCTAAAGATCAAACAAATGAATCATTTTTATTTATAGCAGACTTACACTCGATTACTCAAATAAAAAATGGCAATGAATTATCAGAAAATACATTTGCTACTGCGGCAACGTGGCTTGCTTGCGGTTTAGATCCTGAAAAAACAATATTCTTCAGACAAAGTGCTGTAAGTCAGGTCACTGAATTAGCATGGTTTCTTAGTTGTTTTTTCCCTTTCAAAAGACTTACACTTGCTCATTCCTTTAAGGACAAATCAAATCATTTAGGAGATGTAAATGCAGGTCTATTTACATATCCAATGCTTATGGCTTCAGATATTTTGATATATGATGCTGAATTAATTCCAGTTGGTAAAGATCAGTTGCAACATATAGAAATGACCCGCGATGTTGCCTCGCGTTTTAACCATCAATTGGGAAAAACATTTGTTTTGCCAAAAGCTAAGATTCAAGAAAATACTCAGTATGTAATTGGTACAGATGGAAATAAAATGAGTAAATCCAAGAATAATACAATAAATATTTTTCTTCCGGAAAAAAAGCTGCGCAGTCAAATAATGGGTATTAAAACAGACAGTAAATCCGTTAATGAGCCCAAGAACCCTGATGAATGTATTTTATTTGAGATATACAGCATATTAGGTGATCAAAATCAGGTTAATACTCTTCGTCAAAAATATATAAAGGGGGAAATCGGCTATGGAGATTCTAAACAAGCCTTATTTGAGTTAATAATGGAGAAATTTAAACTTGAAAGAGTAAAATTTAATTACTATAGCGAACACCCTGAAGAAGTTGAAGTTGCATTAGCAAAAGGGGCAAATAAAGCAAGTAAAATTGCTGATGAAGTCCTGCTCCGGGTGAGAAAAAAATTAGGTTTCTGATTTTATCACTTCAATAATTTTACTTTTATTATCAATATATTTCTTTCAATAGTTTTATTTTAAATTGCTAAGGATCTGTGATCTATTTAATTTTTAATACTAGGAATAATAAATATTCATTAAGCCTAGGAGTCTATTCAATACGTAATAGTTGGAGTACATTGGATTTGTTTAGGCTTAAATAAAGTGCAATTTTTTAAAGTAATTCTTTGAAGAAAATACCTTTTATTGCTTTAAAATTACTGTCTTAGATTTTTATGATTATTATAGGGTAAGTTTTTTATTATCTTTGATTAATGTTAACTCAACAATATATAAAGGAATTACTCTTCAAGCATGAGTGTGTTACTGTCCCTAGCTTTGGTGCTTTTCTTACCCGTTCAATAAATGTTTTGATTCAGCCTGATACGGGTTTGATTTTTCCTCCGAAGAAAGAAGTTAGTTTTAACAGCTTGTTGAGTAGCAACGATGGGATATTGGCCCACTATATTGCGCAAAAGGAAAACATGTCATTTGAACAAGCCCTAAGGAGAATTGAAAAAGAGGTCATTAGCTGGAAACAAAGGCTAATTACACAACAATTATTATTCCCTGGAATAGGTGAAATGCGATTGAACTCCCAAAAAAAGATTACCTTTTATCCAGATGGTAAAATTAATTTTGACCTCAGTGCTTTTGGACTAGCGAGCTTTTGTAGAAAGCCAATAAATTTAAACCATACAGATACTGAAAAACCCAATCAACCGCTAAATATGGAAAAAGAAAACAAAGAAAATTTAATGTTCACACCTGGAAAAAAAGAAAAGAATCGCAAGCCATTTGGAAAATATGCAGCAATCGGACTCATTGGAATCGCCTTAGCTGGTTCTATATATTATTTTGGAAATCAATATTTAGTAAACGAAAAAACAAAGTCAATGGAGCTGGCACAAAAGAAAATTAAAAGTAATGTTCAAAAAGCAACATTTAATTTGGGTTCATTAACCAAAATGAATCTCTCTTTTAATTCCGAGCCTAAGTTGACTGAAAGTACCCCGCTAGATAGAACCTACTACAGTGTCGTGGCAGGCTCTTTCAGATCAATTGATAATGCTGAAAGATTATTAAAAAATCTTAGAGTTAATGGTTTTGATGCTGCCTTTACAGAATTAAATCCGCAAGGCTTATACCGCGTAGCTTATGGTAGATTTGTTTCTAAACGAGAGGCACTTAATCTTCACAACTATGTTAGGTTTGCTCTTAAAGAAGACGTTTGGTTTTTGGTAGAAAAATAACTCTACATCTTATAAATCCAGTTCTTTGGATTTTGTGGTTTTAATTCATTAAACACGCTGAATTGTAAGATGGTTTTGCCTGTCTGTGGATTGGTAAATATCTCTCCTATTGCTTGTTTTGATTTAACCTTATCCCCTTTTTTAACATATACTTTTGCTATATTTTTATATGTAGTGATAAAATTTCCATGTTTAATCAATACTGTTGGATTATTTCCCTTAAAACTTAGCACCGTCATCACCTCTCCATCAAATACCGATCTAGCTTGGCTTTTCACGCTGGTGGCTATAGTTACCCCGTTGCTCTTAATCATAGTAGTTTTTACTACTGGATGAGGCTGGGTTCCAAATCGCTGAACAACAAGTCCTTTTTCAACAGGCCAGGGAAGTTTTCCCTTATTCGCAACGAAATTTTTAGCCAATAACTTGGCTTCCGGGGTTAGAATAAATGCTTTTTTAGAAGTTTTTCCAGCTGCTTTATTTGAGGCGGCAATTGCTTCCCTTATCAAGCGCTGGATTTCTCTATCTATGGCGACTGCTTTAAGCTGTTTTTGCTTAATTATAGCAGAAAGGGAACGTGATTTGGATTTGAGACTTCGAATGAGACGCTGCTGAGATTTTAGCTCATCCCGCAAGACTTGTTGTGCTTTTTTGTTCTCGGCTACTAAAGCCTCTTTCTGAATCTTTTGCTCAAGCAAGGTTTTGTTCAAGGTCTGAAGCGTTTGAGTTTTTTCAGCGATTTCTTCTCCTTGTTTTTTTCTGTAATTTGCGTACTGTTTCATGTACTGAATCCTTTTGTAAGCCTGAAGAAAATCTTTAGAGGAAAACAAAAACATCAATCGATTGAGGGAGGATTTACTCTTGTAAGAATTAGTTATCATATCAGCATAATCTTTCTTTAAATCTTTTAGCACACTCCTCAATTTAGTAATATCTCTTTGATTGACGTTAATTTGACGAGTCAGTAAATTGGCTTGCTGGTTGTTGACTTTTACTAATTGACTCCTAACAGAAATTTTTAAATCTAAATCCTCAACCTGTGAAACGAATGATTTTTCTTTGAGGCTGTTATCGAAAAGTAAAGTGTTGATTTGTTTGATTTCCTGTTGAAGTCTTTTTTTTTCTCCCTCAAGCGCTCTCTGGCGTGAAGAATTAGACTGAGCTGTTCCGAATGAAATGATCAAAAAGCACCCTAGTGTCCAAAACCACTTATTGCTAAGCATTACAATTCAATTGATTTATAGCCTTTTGGTATTTGAAAGGGCACACTTATCCGGTCAGGGAAATCGACTCTGGTATACTCAAGGGTTATCCTTTTTAGTTCGCTCCCATCAAAGAGTGAAATTTCGATTTCTCTAGGAAGGAAATCTCCCTCTAATCGCTGGTAATCGATATATTTAATTGTTAAGGATTGCATTGTTCCGGAAACTAAAAATCGTTGTTCTCTTAAACTAAAATCATTAGGATTGTAAAAAAAAGTAGGCTTCAATTGCATTTTGCTAGACTTAGGGGTCAGGATATAGTATTTCGGGTGAGAAATGGTTTCCCATTTTCCACGATTTAGGTCTGCAAGTGGAAGACCAATCAATAGGTTTTGGATGTCCTTAAAATCAAAATCGGTGTTAAATTGGTCGTTGATAAAAGTAATATCTCCTTCAAAAAAGGTTTTTTGAAATTTTTCGTAGAAGGATACTTTTTTAGGGGTTATTAATATTTTGGCGATAGGCACCAAAATATTCGCACTCATCCATATGGATTTGTCTTTCTCCATCCTAAGGTTAACAATTACTTGTTGGCTTCTTTTACCGTCATAATAGGTTGTTTTAACCCGAGATCTGAATTTTTTAAAGTCAGCCCCATTCTTTGAAATAGCTTTGATCAATTCCTTTATTGGCCGGTCTTTTATAGGGGTTTTACTAGGTAAAATCGCAGGGGATTTACAACCGGCGACAAAAATCATCGTGAGGATGAGCCCAATTTTTATAAGCCGAAAGATACTGTCGTTTCGTAACATTTTAAATCAATTCAGAATAGTCTCCAATACTTATAAAAGAATGGTTACCGTCATACTTTACATGGCTGCCAATCATAGAGCCTTCTAATTTTGTGTTTTTAATTACCGTATTTTTTTGAATAAGACAATCCGAAATCGTTGAATTCTCCACAAAAGAACCTTCCCCAATAGCTGCGTTAGGCCCTAAGGTAGAGTTTTTTAGCACAACACCTTTACCTACATAACAAGGTGGAATGATCTCACTGCTTTCTAATGTAACATCTTCAGAAACAAGTTTCTTACCTTCTTTTGTTAAAATTCTCAACATTTTTTTGTTGGTCTCCAATGTGATTTTTGGATTTCCACAATCCATCCATTCTTTGACCGATCCGGGAGTAAAAACTGCGCCTTTATTCATCATGGAAAGAATTCCCTCATTTAGTAAAAATTCCTCTCCATGATCGCGAGCTTTCTTCATACTTTTTGCCAATTCTGATTTAATGACTTCTGCATTCTTAAAATAATAAATACCAATCACAGCTAAATCAGAAACAAATTCCTCGGGTTTTTCGATCAAGGAGGTGATCTCACCATTTTGATTTAGCTGAACAACCCCATAGGCTTTTGGATTNNCTACCTTTTTTACCCAAATCATACCNTCTACNTTAGAATCAAGAGAAAGATCAGTNCNAATAAGGGTATCNGCATAAGCNATAATAATNGGTCCAGAAAGGNNATCAGCAGCACACATNACCGCATGGCCGGTTCCNAGTGGCTCTAACTGTCTGTAAATTTTTGATTTAGCACCAAGATNGNGAGCTACTTGGGNCAATTCTTNTTCAATNGACTTTCCAAAAAAAGCGGAATCACCCAATANATAGGCAACNTCCTCAATGGGCTCAGCNACAACCCTAGCAATTTCATTTACCAATTGGGCTACAATAGGGGATCCTGCTACTGGCAGCATNGGTTTTGGAACAGTTAGGCTGTGCGGTCTTAATCTTGAGCCTCTACCAGCCATAGGAACAATAATTTTCAAATTATCATATATTTAAATTTTAACAAATACATTAATCTTATTTTTTACCGGTACTNCCAAAGCCGCCCTCGCCTCTTATCGAGTCAGGTAATGATTCAGCAAGCTCCCATTTGATTCGACTGTATTTAGCTACAACCAGTTGGGCAATTCGATCTTCAGGCAAAATGGTAAAGGGTTCTTGAGATAGATTGACCATAATTACGCCGATATCTCCACGGTAGTCCGCATCAATAGTGCCCGGAGAGTTGAGCACAGTGACACCATATTTTGCAGCCAACCCACTTCTGGGGCGAACTTGTGCCTCGTATCCCTCAGGGAGGGAGATGGATAGTCCGGTTGGTATGATTGTTCTCTCTAGCGGCTGCAGCGTGACGGACAACGGAATATTGGCACGTAGATCCATTCCAGCAGATAAATGTGTAGCATGTTTAGGTAGCTCACCTTTACCAGTATAAACAATAGGAATTTTAATCATATTTAGTATTTAATCAAAAATACAAAAAGCACAGTAAAATTAAAGTGTTAAATAAAACTGAAGGGTTTTACTTTAACCATTTAAAGCTTCTGCCCCTCCAACAATTTCGAGAATTTCATTGGTAATGGATGCCTGGCGGGCCTTGTTGTAGGTGAGTTTAAGTTGATCTCTAAGCTCTGTGGCATTATCAGTAGCCTTATGCATTGCGGTCATCCGTGCACCGTGTTCACTGGCGAGGGAATCCCTTAAAGCCTTAAAAAGTTGTATTTTCAAAGACTTGGGCAATAGCTCATTTACGATTGCCGTTTGTGAAGGCTCATAAAGATAATCCCCACTTTGTTTTTCGCTGGAACTTTTCGCTGCAACGATGGGTAAAAATTGTTCAACAGTGACCAATTGGGTGGCAGCATTTTTAAATCGGTTATAAACCAAAAGTATCTTGTCATAAGTCCCCTGGTCAAAGGCCTCCATCACCTCAGCTGCAATAGTAGCGGTATCTTCAAAATTTAGGTCATCAAAAAGGCTATCATGACGACTTTTCATGGTTTGGGTTTTGGAGAGAATATCCCCTCCCTTTTTCCCGATTCCCAATACTTCAATATTTTTTCCGTTAAAATCTTCTCTGCAAATTCTAAGGGTTTCCTTTATAACATTAGCATTAAAACCACCACACAATCCTCTGTTAGAGGTAATGGAAATTAACAAAACATTCTCCTCTGGTCGGCTAGCTGTATAAGGGTTTTCTCCATCGCCACCGAGACCTCCACTAAGATTTTGAATTAATTCAGTCAACTTACTAGCATAAGGTCTCATAGCAGTGATTGCGTCCTGTGCTTTCTTCAACTTGGCTGCAGACACCATTTTCATTGCACTTGTTATTTGCATGGTTGAAGAGACAGAGGCAATACGATTCCGTATTTCTTTTAGATTAGCCATCCCTTATTCAAATGCTTTAGAGGTTTCTTCTGCAACTTTATTTAAGGTGTCGATTACTTCGTCAGTAAGCTTACCTGCTTTTAGTTCCGTCAATACTTTTTTGTTGTTCTTTTTTAAGTTAGATAAAAAACTGGTTTCAAACGCTTTAACCTTTTCAACGGGCACCTTTCTGAGGAGGTTTTTTGACCCAGCATAAATGATGGCAACTTGATCTTCAACAGTAAAGGGATCGTTTTGCGCTTGTTTTAAGATTTCCACGTTTCTCCGTCCCTTTTCAATTACATTTAAGGTTGCGGCGTCAAGATCAGATCCGAATTTTGCAAATGCTTCCAATTCCCGGAACTGAGCCTGATCGAGTTTTAGCGTTCCTGCAACTTTTTTCATGGATTTAATCTGAGCTGATCCACCCACACGAGATACAGAAATTCCCACATTAATCGCAGGGCGGACGCCAGAGTTGAATAAATCCGACTCCAAGAAAATCTGACCATCCGTGATGGAAATTACGTTGGTCGGAATATAAGCAGATACATCTCCTGCTTGTGTTTCAATGATAGGTAATGCAGTGAGCGAACCTCCTCCTTTTACTTTGTGTTTTAGGGATTCAGGAAGGTCATTCATTCCCCTAGCAATTTCATCATCTGCTATTACTTTTGCAGCACGCTCCAATAATCTGGAGTGAAGATAGAATACGTCTCCAGGATAGGCTTCACGGCCTGGAGGGCGGCGAAGTAAAAGTGATACCTCACGATAAGCAACGGCTTGTTTAGACAGGTCATCATATATTATTAAAGCTGGGCGACCTGTATCTCTAAAGTATTCCCCAATCGCAGCCCCAGCGAATGGAGCGTAGACCTGCATCGGTGCAGGGTCAGAGGCGTTTGCCGCAACGATAGTCGTATAATCAAGAGCCCCTTTATCTTCAAGAATTTTAGCAATCCCAGCAACAGTAGAAGCTTTTTGACCTATTGCAACATAGATACAGTATACAGGTACTCCTGCATCAAAAAACTCTTTTTGGTTTAGGATAGTATCAATACATACAGTGGTTTTGCCTGTTTGACGGTCACCAATAACCAACTCCCGTTGACCCCTACCTACAGGAATCATAGCGTCAATGGATTTAATTCCAGTCTGTAACGGTTCGTTTACCGGTTGTCTAAAAATTACTCCAGGTGCTTTTCTTTCCAGTGGCATTTGAAACGTTTCCCCTTTAAGAGATCCTTTACCGTCAATAGGGGTCCCCAGTGTGTCAACAACACGACCAACGATTCCTTCTCCTACATTTATAGAAGCAATCTTTTTTGTTCTTTTTACTGTATTACCTTCCTTGATTTCTTTTGAAGGCCCTAACAATACAACCCCGACATTATCTTCCTCAAGGTTAAGTACCATTCCATCTATTCCGTTTTCAAAGGTTACCAATTCACCGTACTCTGCATGGGTAAGGCCATAAACTCTAGCGATACCGTCCCCAACTTGGAGTACAGTTCCTACCTCGTCCATAGTAGCAGTGGCTTCGAATCCTGCCAATTGATTTTTTAATATTGCTGAAACTTCAGCGGGTTTTACTTCTGCCATCTTATTTTTTAACTTTTTTTAGGATGTGATCAATTCTCTTTTTAATTTTTCCATTCGCTCGGCGACACTCGCGTTATACTGTAAATCGCCTACTCTAAGAATAAAGCCTCCTTTGATTGTGGAATCAATGATATTTTTTAATTCAATTTTCAATGGAGATAATTCTGCTGCTTTCTGAAGTACTTTCTTTTCCAAAGTATTAGTCAGTGGCACCGCGGTAGTTACCCTTGCAATGACCTTGCCCTTGTATTGATCATATAATTCAATGTATTTTTGAGCAACGACATCCAATATACCTTCTCTGTTGTTTTGAGAAAGCAAATTTAAAAGCTTTTGAGTAGTCTTGCTGCTTTTATTAAAAACCTCATTGATGATCTGCCGTTTTTGTTTGGTAGGCAAAACCGGATTGTTCAAGGCGTCATCTAAATCGGTACTACTTTGCATTACAGAACAAATATTTTGCATCTCACCAAATACGGTTTTTTCCTCTTGAATTTGAATGGAAAAGTCCAGTAATGCCTTGGCATATCTCAATGCAGCTCTTCCTGATTTCATAAAGATGCGTCCTTAAGTAATTTATCGACNAATTGGGCTTGTTTATCCTTGTTGTCCAATTCGGTTTCAATTATTTTTTCAGCAATTTCCAANGAAATTTGAGCAACTTGATTTTTTAATTCATTAACCGCAGTACGCTTTTCATTTATAATTGCTTCTTGTGCTTGAGCAATAATTTTATTGGCCTCTGTCTGAGCATTGGTCTTTGCTAGTGCAACCATTTCAGCGCTAGTGGCCCTNGCCTCNTTCAGTAAGGCTTCGCGTTCTNNCCTNGCTTCTTTTAANACNTTTTGNTTGCTTTCTTGAATTGANGCCATTTCATTGCGNGCTTTTTCAGCTTCGCTCATAGCATTTTTNATAGAGGATTCTCGCTCGTTGACGGTGTCTAAAATTGGCTTCCAGGCGAATTTCTTCAAAAGTAATACCAAAAAGATAAAAATGAGTANCTGCCAAAAAAACAGGCCAAAAGAAAACTCACTGATTAATTTCTCCATTTTAAAATAAGGTTTTAAATCAATGCNATCCTAAGTTAATTCTAGGATANCGTTTTATTACAATGCAAACAAAGCTGCAAAGCCTATACCCTCAACCAAGGCTGCTGCAATNAGCATCACTGTTTGAATTTTTCCTGTGGCGTCAGGCTGTCTTCCGATTGCCTCCATTGCTCCTTTTCCGATAGACCCTATACCTATACCTACCCCAATTACAACTAAACCTCCACCTACTATTGCTGGAATTTCCATATTAAACTATTTATTTAAATTATACATTAATTTAGTGATCANCATGATCATTGTGTTCTTCTACTGCAAAGCCAAAATACAAAGCGGACAGAACCGTAAAAATATACGCTTGTAAAAGGGCNACTAAAATTTCAATAATAGAAATTGAAAACGCTAAAATAAATGAAAGGCTTGAGCCTAACCAATTTCTAAAAATAAACATCANCGAAATAAGACTCATCAATACAATGTGTCCAGCTGATATATTAGCGTAAAGACGAATCATCAAAGAAAAAGGCTTGATGACTACGCCTAAAAGTTCTATTGGGGCTAAAATAATTTTCATAGGAATGGGAACACCTGGCATCCAAAAAATGTGTTTCCAATATGTTTTTTTACCACTAAANTTAGTNATNATAAAAGTTAGAAGTGCTAGAGCAAAGGTAATAGCAATATTTCCAGTGACATTAATCCCCAAAGGGGTCAACCCCAAAAGATTGAGGAACCAAATGAAAAAGAATAAAGTCAATAAATAACTCATAAACCTTTTGTAGTGCTTTTGTCCAATATTTGGAATGGCAATTTCGTCACGAACATACAGGACTAAAGGTTCAAAAAAGCGCCCTACTCCCTTAGCAATCATTCCATTTTTCTTGTACGAATCTGCCAATCCTTTAAACAATAGTAACATGATTAAGGCAGTAAATAAAATAGAGACTACATTTTTAGTTATTGAAAAGTCCAGAGGTTTTAGGTTTACTGGATGGTGACTTTCGTCATAATTAATTGTACCATCGGCGTTCGTTTTGTATATTTTACTATGATAGAGTTTATAAAAATTATTACCCGATTGTACTACACTTTTCCCGTGATTGAGTTTAGTAGAAGAAAATATTCTTAGTCCATTGTCCCAAATTATAACGGGCAAAGGAATGCCTACATAAACTTTCTTATCACTAATATTATCGGTATAGGACATCAAATTAAAATAGTACGAGTCTTCAAGGTGATGGAGTATGTAGGCCTTAATTTCAGATTTAAGATCAGACCCTTTTTTATCCTCTAAGGTTTCTGAGTCTTTAGCGCTTAAGCTAGTCAATCCTGAGAGCAAAAAAATAAGGAAATTTTTGTACAATCTTTTTGGCATAGAAATCACCAAAT
>NHFW02000033.1 GCA_002171295.2 Flavobacteriaceae bacterium TMED121 | reverse complement strand
TTTGCTAGATTTATGAGAAGGTATAGGTTCGAAAATTCAATTTTGGAGTTTTCAACAGGTGCTGAAATAAATTTTGTTGATTTTAATTTACATGGGTCAGATAAATTACTTTCCCCCTATTTATTTCTAGGAGTGGGATATATCAAATATGATTTGTTTTATCATGATCCAAATACACTTGAAAATATAGACTATGCAAAAGGCAGTAATATCTCTCTTCCCATGATAATTGGGCTTAAAGCTAACATTTCTCCAATATTAATACTCGGAATGGAAATTGGTGCTAGATATACCTTTTCCGATAATTTAGACGGAAGCTTTCCTAAATCTGATGCTGGAGTGCCTAATGGGAATGAATTTGGAAACATTAATAATAATGATTGGTATGTTTTCACAGGTTTAACAATTTCATTTACCTTTGGCGATCTGCCTTGTTACTGCAAAGAATGATTATGATAGATAACAAAAATGACATTCCAAGCCATTTAGCTATTATTATGGATGGCAATGGACGTTGGGCCGAGCAAAAAGGTAAAAAAAGAATTTTTGGCCATAGAAACGGTGTTAAGGCTGTCCAAAAAGTTGTTGAAGAGGCTGTTGATTTGAAAATAAAACACCTTACTCTTTATGCTTTCTCAACAGAGAATTGGAATCGTCCATCAGAAGAAATTGGCGTATTAATGAAATTATTAGTCAATAGTTTAAAAAATGAATTCGAAAAGCTTCTTAAAAATAGAATTAAATTGAATGTTATTGGTAATATTGATAAATTACCAAACATAGTTCAGGACGAATTGAATTATGTGATAAAAAAAACTAAAAATAACAATCAGATGACTTTGACACTTGCTCTCAGTTACGGTGGAAGAGAGGAAATTGCTAGTACATTTAAACGGTTAGCAATCAAAGTTAAAAATAATATAATTTCTCCCGAAAAAATTGACCAATCCATTATAAATGAGCATCTTTACACGCAAAATTTACCAGATGTGGACTTGCTTATTAGAACAAGCGGGGAAAAGCGTATTAGTAACTTTCTGCTGTGGCAAATTGCTTACGCCGAATTGTATTTTTCAAAAGTGCTATGGCCAGATTTTAATAAGAGACATTTGCACAAAGCAATAATAAATTACCAAAAAAGAGAACGTAGATTTGGAAAAACGGGTGAGCAGCTTCTTAAATAATTATTTATTTAAGACAGGTTTATTTTTATGTTCGGTCTTTTTATTGGGAACTATTTTTTCCCAAGCACAAAACCTGGATGAATTTGTCAAAGGAAAACTTTATACTATAGACACAATATCGGTTAGTGGCATAAAAACTTTCAGCGACCAAACTGTAATTTCATATAGTCAACTTAGAAAAGGGCAAAAAATAAATATTCCAGGTGATGAAATTAGTAGCATAATAAATAAACTTTGGAACCTACAACTGTTTAGTGATATAAATTTTTACATAACAAAATTTGATGGAGATAGGGTTGGGCTTGAAATAGAAATAGAGGAGCTTCCTACTCTTGGAGAGGTAAAAATTACCGGACTTAAGTCTGGTAAAATAGATCCGCTAGTTGATGAAACGGAACTTTCACCAGGAAAAAAACTCTCAGAAAGTTTTTTAACTAATACAAAAAACTACATTATTAATAAATTTAAAAAAGATGGATTTATTAATACTAAAGTTAATTTTAATATGATTGAAGATTCTTTAAAGAGTAATACATTTAAGATGTTGGTTAATGTAGACTTAGGAGAAAGAGTAAAAATTAAAGAGATTAATTTTGAAGGAAATAAGATTTTTAATGACAAAAAACTTAGGTCTAAACTAAAAAAAACGAAAAAACGTTTCCCATTGCGTTTTTGGAAAAAATCCAAATTACTTGAAGACGAATATGCTGAAGACAAACAAAATCTATTAGATTTTTTTAAAGAAAAGGGTTATCGTGATGCAAGAATATTAAAGGATAGTATGAGAATGAACGATGACAATACACTTTCAATTGATTTTAAGATAGAAGAAGGTAATAGATATTATTTTGGAGACATTAATTTTCTAGGAAACTCAATATACAGTGACTTTCAATTAGCACAAATTCTTGGAATAAAAAAAGGAGATGCCTACAACGGTGTACTTCTTAAAAAACGTATTGCAGACGAAAAACCTGACGCCAATGATCTATCAAACTTATATCAAAATAACGGCTACTTATTTTCTAGTATTAATGCAGTTGAAGTAAGTGCAGAAAATGATACAATCAATTTTGAAATAAGAGTTAATGAAGGAAAAATTGCCCAATTCAATAAAATATCTGTTGTTGGAAACACAAAGACCAATGACCACGTTATTTATAGAGAGTTGAGAACAAAACCTGGTGAATTATATAGTAAAGATATGGTTGTTAGAACTGTAAGAGAATTAGGTCAACTAGGTTTTTTTGATGCTGAAAATATAAATCCTGACTTTAAAAATGTAGATCCAAATGCAGGAACAGTCGACATAGAATATGGTTTAACAGAGGCGGGTGCAAGCCAAATTGAGCTACAGGGAGGTTATGGCGGNGGNGGCTTTATTTGGAACTCTTGGACTTTCATTNAATAATTTTTCTATGAAAAATATTTTTAANCTAGATACATACAAGCCGCTCCCAATGGGAGATGGACAGAGTTTAAGTCTTAGGTTACAAGCAAGTCAGTTTTATAGTACTTATAGTTTTAGTTTTGCAGAACCTTGGTTGGGTGGAAGACAACCTGTTCAATTTTCTACTTCTTTATCACATACGGTTCAATACAGATATGACTTCTTCACTGGTCGAGCCGATAAAAGCCAATATTTTCAAATTAGTGGCCTTACTCTTGGATTGGCAAAAAGACTTAAAGTTCCTGACGACTTTTTCACCCTTTCGCAGGCAATTGCCTACCAGTATTATGATCTAAATAACTATTACACGGGCCTTTTTACTTTTGGTGATGGCCAGGCTAATAACTTATCCTATACTATTGCGNTATCNAGAAATAATACCTTTACAAATCCAATCTTCCCAATAGGAGGCTCAAAATTTACCATAAGNGCTAAGCTAACCCCTCCATATTCTCTAATAAGTGGAGTGGATTATTCGAGTTTAGAAAGTCAAAAAGCGTTTCAACTTTCGAATGGCAATCCTAATACGGAGAAAATTGATCAAGAAAAATTTAGATGGTTAGAGTANTACAAACTTAAGTTTAACGGGGAATGGTACACAACATTAATAGGAAAATTAGTTCTTAAAACTCAGACAGACTTTGGTTTTATTGGAGCTTACAACAATGAAAGAGGAAACATCCCCTTTGAAAGGTTTTACTTGGGTGGAGATGGAATGCAAAATTATGCATTAGATGGACGAGAAACAATTGCACTAAGGGGATATAAAAATCAATCGCTTTCGAGTCAAGATGGCTCCTTAATCTACAATAAATTTACTGTAGAGCTTAGATATCCTTTGACATTAAAGCCAAGTGCTTCAATATTCGCATTATCATTTCTGGAGTCTGGGAATGGATATAATAATTTCAGGGATTTTAATCCTTTTAATTCAAAACGATCGGCTGGTATGGGTGTAAGAATTTTCATGCCCGCATTTGGACTTTTAGGAATTGACTTCGGGTATGGATTTGATAATCCGACGGGGGCTAACGAACCTAATGGTTGGGAAACTCATTTCATCATTGGACAACAATTCTAAAATNTTCTAGATTTAGAATTAAAATATTTATTTGTTTTTGTCGTTATTAATTTATAAGATAATCTTAGCAATAAAATGAAAAGAATTTTTAAGTTGATATTCATACTTTTTGTAATCCCCTCAATACTTCATGGTCAAAGGGGAGCTCGAATTGCTTATATTGATATGGATGTCATATTGAACAAAAATAAGGAGTTTAGTACTGCAAATATGCTGCTAGATGAAAAAATCTCTCAGTGGAAAAAAGAAATTGAATTAAAAAAAATCAAACTCAAACAAATTCAAGATCAATTTACTGTTGAAAAAATACTTCTAACCCCAGAACTAATTGAAGATCGTGAGCTAGAGATTAGGGATTTCGCCTCAGAGATTGTTTCGCTTCAGGAAAAAAGATTTGGTCCTAATGGTGATATGATGATCCAAAAAAATCAACTATTTAAACCGGTTCAAGATCAAGTGCTTTCAATTGTTCAGGATGTTGCAAAAGAACGTAAGTACGACTTTGTTTTTGATCGATCTTCTGATATAATTATGTTGTATTCAGCAAAAAATTACGATATTAGCGACTTGGTTTTGAAAAGAATTCAGGTCCAGGAAAGAATCAAAGAAAGAAAAGAAAAAATTAACTCCGCAAAAAAGTTAATTGCAGGAGAAAATAATTAAAACTACAATAATGAAAAAATTAAAAAATCTTTTTATTCCCCTTTTATTTTTAATTGCCCCATTGAATTTAGCTATTGGGCAAGTAAAAGTTGCTCACATTGAAGTTCAAAAATTAATCAGTGAAATGCCTGAGGTAATCTCAGCTCAAAAGGAATTGAAAAAACTTGAAGACACTTACACTGCTGATATGGAAAGCACTTACAAGGAGTTGCAGACCAAAGCACAAACTTATGCCGCTGATGCAAGCAATCAAACTGAAATCATCAACCAAAAAAGACAAAAAGAACTCGAAGATATGCAAAGGGGAATTCAGGAATTCCAACAAACTGTTTCTCAGGAGCTTCAAAAGAAGTCTGTAGATATGATGCAGCCATTAATTGAAAAAGCCAGAGCTGCAATTGATAAGATAGCAGGTCAATTAGGGTTTGATTATGTTTTAGATTCCTCCGCTGGTGGAAGCGTTATTATTGCCAAAGGAAAAGACATTATGGCTGAGGTGAAAGTTGAATTAGGATTTTAATTACAACAGGACTATAACGATACTGAACTGCCACAATTGGCAGTTTTTTATTTAAACCAAGAAGCATAAGTTAGATAATTTTTAGCAATTCTCTCTATTTCTCCCTTTTGTAGGCCTGGATCGATTTCTTTTATTTTTTTTGCAGGAACCCCAGCAAAAACTGATCCTTCGGGAACTATAGTNTTTTTTGGCAAAACACTTCCTGCAGCTATGATACTTTTGGACTCTACAACACTATTATCCATTATGATGCTTCCCATGCCAATCAAAACACTATCTTTTATAGTACAACCATGAATAATTGCATTATGTCCGATAGAAACATCATTTCCAATTTTTGTACCAGATTGCTCATAAGTACCGTGAATAATAGCACCATCCTGAATATTAACGCGATTACCAATCTCTATAAAATTGACATCTCCTCGAATAACAGCTTGATACCAGACAGAACAATTGTCTCCCATGATGACTTCGCCGATAATGGAAGAGTTTTCGGCAAAAAAACAATCGATACCATATTTTGGGGTAAAACCGCGAACTGATTTGATTAACATAATTGGATATTTCCTCTAAATTAAAAAATTGATGTAAAGCACATGCAGCTTTCTTAAATGGAAGTGGATTTTTGTAAATTTGTGAAAAAAAAGATGCAGAAGATACAGATTGTTGCAAGTTGTAATAGCGGGGCCAAACTAGCCAAATTTACCATTAATCCGGCCACCAAAATTAATATTACTAAAACCTATGCTAATATTGATCAAGCTGCCGATGCACCATTAGTTAAACAATTATTTTATCTTCCATTTGTCAAAAAAGTATCTATTGAAAACGATACAATTATAGTAGAGCGATTTGATATACTGGATTGGGAAGAAGTAATAACTGAAGTTGCGAAGCAAATTGAGGATTATTTAAACGATGGTGGATCGATTATTGATACGCCAAAAAATATCAAAAAATCACCTATTACGATCTACGCCGAAAGCACTCCCAATCCCTCAGCAATGAAATTTGTAGCCAATATAAAACTTACCGAACAATCCATTTCATTTGAAAATATAGAAAACGCTGTTGATGCTCCTTTGATCAAAGCACTTTTTAATTTCCCTTATGTAAAAGAAATTTTTTTAGACGAAAACTATATTTCAATTTCTAAATACGAGGGAACAGACTGGGATGAAATCGTAATGGAACTAAGAGGTTTTATTAAAAGTTATTTAGAAGATGAAAAAATAATTTTAGGTAACTCTTTTCTAGAAAGTATTGGAAAAATCACTTCAGTCAGCTCCGATAATTTAAATGAAACAGAGCAAGAAATCGTTAAAGTTTTGGACGAATATGTGAAGCCAGCTGTGGCATCAGATGGAGGTAATATTATATTTGACTCTTACAGTGAAAAAGAGAAATTAGTTAAGGTATTACTTCAGGGTGCCTGCAGTGGCTGTCCCTCCTCTACTTTTACTTTAAAAAGCGGTATTGAAAACATCTTAAAAGAAATGCTACCTGGAAAGGTAAATTTGGTAGAGGCAGTGAATGGGTGATTAATCCTGAATTTTCTTATCATTTGTAAAAAACTCCTTAAGGTAAAAAGGCTCGAAATAGGCAACGTCCTCAAATTTTTTCTCTTCAAAGGCCTCCCACGCCAATGGGATCATTTCCTTGGTTGAGGGGAATTTCAAATCATCCCAATAATAAATGTGAGGGGCATTAAGAAGGGTTTTACACTTTTGAGCACCTTCACCCATAAATATCCACTTTTTATCCTTAGGAAAAGAATCAAAGCTATTATTGGTGATAATCTCAGCAAAAGTAGGTTTCAAAACTTCTTTTTTCTCATTAAGTACCATTGTATAAACTTCCATTCTTCGGGCATCAAACATTGGAAATATCAAAATATCTTCGATCAGATTTACTTTTCCTGCAAGAACTTGGAGGGAATTGATTCCAATAAGTGGAAGATCTAAAGCGAAACAAATACCTTTAGCTGCAGCAACTCCAATTCTTAGACCAGTGAAAGAACCTGGCCCCTTACTTACGGCAACAGCGTCAATAGAGGACATTTTTATATCTGCCTTTTTCAAAACTTTTTGAATAAATCCATGTAGCTGTTCACTGTGACTATAGTTTTCAGAATAATTTTCATTTAAAGCCAATAGTTTTCCTGAATGACTCAAAGCAACGGAACAGTTTTTAGTAGCTGTTTCTATATGTAAAATAATACTCACTACACAAAAGTAAAAAAACGCATCTAAAGCGTTATGTTGAGACCAAAGTAGAATTCAAGAACTTTTAATTTAAAAATATAATCAAATTTTGCACGAACTACATCTGATGTGGCTGCATCAAAACGCTGCTTGATTTGGTTAAAGTCAAAAGAATTCATTACCCCTGCCTCAAAGCGATTGATAGCATCTTGATAAGCCCTATCTCTAGCGAGTGCGGTTTTACTTGATGCCTCATAGAGCTTGTAAGCCCCTTTAGCACTATTATATGCCTCATTTATTGTGCTTTCTAAATTTAGTTTTTCTTGTTCTAATTGGTTTTGCTGACGGAGTAAATTAACTTTGGATCTTTCTACATTATTTCTAGCAGCATTACCATTAAAAATAGGAACATTTAGTCTCAAACCGAGATTATGCCCTTTGTTAAAATTGAATTGGTCTTCAAAAGGAAGTGGTCCAATGGCTCTANTACCCTCAACAGATCTTAAAACAGTCTCGTTTGTCGAACCTACAAATCCAATGGGTACATCATTAAAAATACCATTCCCCGTAAACCTATCAGCGTAGGAGACACGGCTNTTGAAACCATAAAAGGCGGTGAGATTTGGCTGTAAACCTCCTTTAGCTAACTGAATATCTTTTTCTGCAATCTCTATATTGGTCAAAAGCAGTTTAATATCATTGCGATGGGTGAGTGCTTTTTCATAAATAGTCTTTGGGTTTTGAGCTAATATTTGAGCAAAAGGAACGTCCATATCCATAACTACAATATCAAAGTTTTCATAATCAGTAATTAAAAGAATCTGTGCCAAATTAATTTTNGATAATCTCAAATTATTTTCTGCAATTACAACAGCCTGCTCTTGTGATGCCATGGTTGCATCTATCTCAAGTAAATCAGCTTTTATNCGAATTCCAGATTCAATCATTTTTTGAGTTCTATCAGCATCTGCTTTAGTAACCTCCAATTGNGATTTTTGAACATCCAGGATTTCAATATTGAACATAATCTGAAGGTAGGAATTGGCTACCATAAGGCGAATATCATCCTTCATGTCATCGAGCTGCAGCTGGCTTGCCAATATTGCTAAATTAGCTCNGTACATTTGATTTAAGTTTCGCAATCCACGATATAGATCNACACTTAAATTAGCTCCCATAGATGTGTATTGGGTAGTTCTATTCTCGAGTGTTCCTCTNGTAATATCTTGATTTAACCCTATGTTCCANGAGTGNTTGGCCTGAGCGTTGATCGATGGTAAAAAGTTTCCTTTAGCATCATTCTTATCAATTACTGCCTCAAGGCCTCTCAGTTCAATTTGCTTTATGGAAATATTTTTATTTACCGCCATTTCGACACACTCCATTAGGTTCATCTTAAANTTTTGTGCTTNNAGGCTAACGACCAAAAAAAAGAAATAAAACGATAAAAGTATTCTAATGTTTTTCATCTTAAATTAATTTTTTTCTTCNTCTTCTTCATCAAGTTTNAACGGNTCAGTTTTATTCCATACTTTAATNTCATCANTCATTTTAAGACCAGATAAAATTTCAACGTTTATACCATCCGAAATTCCAGTTTCTATTTTTTTTCGAATAAACTTTCCTTTTTCATTTTTAATCTCAACATAGGGTCTATTTGTCTTCCTATCAAATTGCAGAAGCGCTTCTGGAATACTCATAACGCTGTCTTTTTTTTCAAGAAGCAGAGAAGCATTGGCGCTATAACCTGCACGAACAAAAACCGAATCATCAAGAAATACTTCCCCTTCAACTTTAAACTGAACTGTACCTTGCTCCTCATTTCCCTTAGGAGCAATAAATTTCAATTGGGCATTAAACTCTTTGTCCTCAATTGCTGCAAGTGTAACTTTAAGAGGCATATCAATTTCCAATTTTGCAACTTCAGCCTCATCTACTTTTCCTTCAAAGATCATTTTATTTAAATCCGCTACGGTTGCGATTGTTGTTCCTGCATTAAAAGTGTTACTCTCAATTACTTGGTCCCCTTCTTTAACGGGAATTTCCAAAATAGTTCCAGGAACGATCGCCCTAATATTAGTGTTTGCAATTTTAGAGCCTCCAGTAGACCCCAATTGAATAATCTCGAGATCAGATTTTGCATTCTCAACATTCTGTCTAGCTTGGTTGTAACTGAGCTCAACATTATCAAAACTTTGTCTTGAAATAATCTCTTTATCAAAAAGCTGCTTATTTCGACTGTATTCGACCTCAGCATTTCTCAAAACCAGCTTTGCGTTTGAAAGTCGGCCTTTAGCTGTATTTAACGACTGTTCATTTGGAACGACTTTTACCTTAGCCAAAAGGTCTCCGTTTGCAACCAAATCACCTTCTTCGACANAAAGTTTTTCGATAATACCTGATATCTGAGGTTTAATCTCAACCTCATCCTCAGGAATAACTTTCCCAGTNACTACCGTTTTATTTTCAATAGATAAGATTTTGGGAGTTTTGGTATCGTAATCAATTAGTGATTTAGCATTGGTTTTGATAAAGTATCCCATAGCAAATGCGGCATTCCAAAAAANAANAATGCAATTGCTGTATTTTTTAAAATTTTCATATTAGGTNTNATTAATTATTCTTCTCTAAGTGCATCTATAGGTTTTATACTTACTGCTCTCTGTGCGGGAATCAAGCCTATTAGTGTTCCCATAACGGTCATAATCAATAGCGCTCCCAAAACTAATAGAGGAGGAACGGTTGGATTAGTATATGGAAATTCAGCTAAGTCTTGAGTAAAAAAATTGATAGTAGCCAGAGCGGCTGCGCCTAAAATAATCCCTAAAACTCCTGCAATCAATGTCAGAAAAACAGATTCTAAAACAATCTGAATCCTTACCTCTCCTGGTGTAGCTCCTAGTGCNCGTCTGACTCCCAGCTCTTTAGTTCTTTCCTTAACGGATATTAAAAGTATATTACCTATACCAATCACCCCGGCAATAATGGTTGCCAATCCTACTACTAGAGACAAAAAAGTCATTCCATCTGCGAATCCTTTAATNCGATTAAAAACTTCTCCTATATTAAATGATCCAAAAGCCCTTTCATCATCAGGAGATATTTTATGAATTCTCTTAAGTACTTTTTTAACTTTTTTTTCTACCAAAATTACATCGGCATTATCGTATGCGGCAATAACAAACCAGTTGACCTTGTCTCCNGTATTGTAAAGNTTTCTAAAGGTTTCAAANGGAATAAANATATCTCCATCAGTTTCAAAACCCCCTCCTGGATTATATTTATGTACTCCGATCACTTGAAAATACACATTATCTATTCTAATAAATTTACCCACAGGATTCTCATCCTCTTCAAATAATTCTTTTTCTGTCCTTTCCCCAATTACACAAACTTTACGTTTATTGGTTATGTCTGCATTATTGATAAACCTCCCCCCTTTATAAATTTTCTTTGTAGAAATTTCGCTGTATTCGGGATAGTCACCATAGATGTTATAAGTTCTCGAAATATCACGATAAACAACGCTAGCCGGCGGACCGCTTCTTACCCCGCGAGCATTTCTAGGAGCGATATATTNAATCTCAGGAACTTGTTGCTTGAGCGTTTTGACATTTTGANTGGTCAAACGTGGAGACCTNCCAATTTTGAATCCAGCATAGGGTATGCTTGTACTCTGAGGCCANACAAACATAGAATTCATAGCCATATCTTGAAATTCGCGGTCAAATCCATTGTCCAATCCTTTTGCAGAACCCGAGAGNGTGATGTAAATAAATATCCCCCATAGCACNCCAATTACAGTAACAACTGTACGGNTTTTGTTCTTGGCAATAGAGCCAAAAATCTCTTGCCAAGTATCATAGTCAAATATGGTTTTTAAGCTATTCATCTCTCAANGCTACAATGGGTTTGATACTGGCTGCTCTTTTGGCGGGAATATATCCTGCAATAGCACCAAAAAAAATGAGTAGAAAAGTGGCTATTAATGCCGTGAGGGAATCAACATAAGGATCTAATATAAAATATTGCTCTAACTGATCTTCTAACCTACTGAGTATAAAAACACCCAAAAGCAAACCAAAAATTCCAGATGATGTAGTAATAAAAATTGATTCGTTTAGAATCATTCCAACAACGCTGATTGGAGTCGCTCCCAAGGCTTTTCTTACACCTAACTCTTTGGTTCTCTCCTTAACTACAAAAACCATAATATTGGAGATACCTATAATCCCTGCAATCAATGTTCCAATACCTACAAAGGCAACAATAATCTGAAGGACAGAAGCGAATTGCTGATTTTGTCTCACTCTTTCTGTAGTATTTCTTATATATAATCCGCTCTTATCAGATGGATCTATAACTTTTTTANTTTTAAAAAAATCACCAAGCTGTTTTTCAAAGGCNAAGGCACCAATATATCCCAAATCTGGATTAAAGCTTACNATTATCTGATCAATTTTATCATTATTTTTTTCCATTAATTGTCGGGTTGTATAGGGTAAGTAAACGAGTCGCTCCTCTCTATCTCCACTTTTATCCTGAAAAACACCAACTACTTTAAAGGCACTCTCTCCCATTTCGATATACTTTCCGATAGGGTCCTCCTTTTTAAATATATCTTGTGCAACTAGCCTCCCAATTGTAATGTTTTTAGTTCTTTCATCTACGTCTTTTTGATTGATAAACCGCCCTTTCATTATAATAGTTTTCTCTACATNTTGATGAGCCGGAGCTATAGCTCTAATATTATAACTGTTAGATTGACCTCTATAACTTAAAGTTTCCCTCCTATTTATTCTNGGGGTAATATTTTCTAAAAAAAAAGTAAAGTTTTCCTCAATATCAATTAAATCACTATTTTCNAATTCAATTCTTCTATTGTCTTTAAATCCTCTGTAAGCTTTTGAGGTTACCCCTGGATATAGCCAAAGGGTATTGGTAGCATCGTCAAGAAAAAATTGTTCAAAACTATTTTTTAATCCATTGCCAAATCCAAATAGAATAATGAAAATAAAAATCCCTAAGGCTACGGTAAAACCTGATAGAATGGTTCTTAGTTTATTCTTACGAATAGTTTCGAATATCTCCTGCCATTGGTCTCTACTAAACATAATCTTCTAATAAAATTTGATCTATTTTTTTATCCTCGACAATCACCCCATCTTTAAGGGTTATGATTCTTTTACACATCTGAGCAATCTCAATTTCATGGGTTACCACTAAGATGGTTTTTCCATCGTTATTGATTTTTTGAATGAGACTCATTACCTCATTAGACGTGTTGGAATCCAATGCACCCGTTGGCTCATCAGCAAGAAGCACTTTTGGTTCAGATGCCATTGCTCTTGCAATAGCAACGCGTTGCTTTTGTCCTCCAGAAAGCTCACTGGGTAAATGCTTCGCCCAATCTTTCAGGCCAACTTTTTTGAGATATTCTAAAGCTTTTTGTTGTCGGATTTTTCTTTTTAAACCCTGATAATAAAGAGGTAAAGCAACATTCTCTATCGCATTTTTATAATTAATTAGATTAAAGGATTGGAAAACGAAGCCTAAAAATCGGTTACGGTAATTGGCAGCAATTGTTTCTGTTAAGTCTTTAATTAANACATTATCCAGTAGGTAATTTCCTTCATCAGCAATATCCAGCATCCCAAGTATATTTAGTAATGTAGACTTTCCTGATCCTGAAGANCCCATTATCGCAACNAATTCCCCCTCATCAATTTTTAAATCAATTCCCTTCAATACATGTAAGGAANTAGACCCCATCTTATAAGATTTATGAAGGTTGTNGATTTGAATCATTGGACTATAATTTANATNAAATNTNACTATTCCANTCTTTTAGATTTTGAAAACCTCAAAAGGTTTCATCTGACNTAAAAAAGGGAACAGAATTAATTATGATTTACTAAACATTATTTTTTGATGAGTTTAAAAATTTGATAGCCAACAAAAGCAACCAACAAATAGGGTATTGCCATCAAATAAATAATTCCATTATTTATTCCTTTTGCAGTTTCTTGTAAGTCTCCGGATTCTAGGACTGCCCTACACATGGAACACTGAGCTGAAACCTCTCCCAAAAACAATAAACCGANAAATAAAAACAAAAGAATCCTTATCATAATTAATAGTAGGGTGAGATCATCAAATAAACAATTACTCCAGTAACCGCTATATAAAGCCATATGGGGAAGGTAATCACGGCAATTTTTTTATGATCTACAAACCTTCTTGAAATAGCACGAACATAAGTGACAAGTACCATTGGAATAATACCTATTGANAGTAAAATATGAGTAATTAAAATAAAATAGTAGAGATATCTTACAACTCCTTTGCCTCNAAATGGAGTTGGGTCAGAAGTCATATGATATGCTACATACATGGCCAAGAAAACTAAAGATAAAGCTATTGCTATTTTCATTAACGATTCGTGAAGTTTAATTTTTTTATTTCTTATTGATATATANGCAAAAACTAAAATTACAGCAGTAATAGCGTTAATTCCAGCGTAGATAGGAGGTAAAAAATCCAGTGGAGCAACATTAGGTATTCTAACCGTGAAAAGAACTGCTACCAAGACTGGGACTATAATAGAGGTAAATGTAATCAGCTTGCTATAATACTTTGAGGGTATACTAATGAATTTCATTTTTCTAAATTTTTATTCTTTNAATAACAACTCAATATCCTCTAATAGCATCTCNACNCCCTGGATATCTTGATCCTCNCTATCAATTCCTAAATAATATACGATTGGGTTATCAAAACGATCTAATCGAGATCTTATGTANCCCTTCTTNTCAATTAACGCAAAATAACCTTGATGCTCAAAACCACCAGCTACCGCAGGATTTANGCTTGCAAAGATACTAAATCCTGAATTTGCTAGTTTATATATCTGATCTTTTTCATCGTTTAGAAAATGCCAGTTTTGAGATTTTACTTTATATCTCTGGGAATATTCTTTTAAAATTAATGGAGTATCGTGAGCTGGATCAATTGTAAAAGAGGCTATACCAAAGTCTTGCCTTTTCCAAAATCTGTCATCCAAAATTTTCATATTTCTATTCATTATTGGACAAATAGTAGGACAGCGACTAAAGAAAAACTCTGCCACATATACCTTACCTAAATAATCTTCATTACTGATCAAAAGGCTATCTTGATTGTGCATTAAAAAATCGGGGACCCGTTTAGCTTCTCCATCAAGTTTAATATACGCTAAAGGTTTTGCGGGTAGCGATCGGTTGTCCTGAACCGCTGTATCATTTGCTAATCTGTCAATGATCTTTGGAATAAAAATAATTCCAAAGACAAGAATGATTATGATCAATCCAGCATATTTGTAATTTTTCCTCATTTAATCCTGGTTGTACTTTTTCCAAGCTCGACGGTATTCTGCAAGGATGACCTTGACATCATCTACCATCTTATTATTTATTTCGGCAACTGATTGAGAATTGAAACCATATAAGGTTCCGACATCTTCGTCATCATCTCGGCCTCTTAGGTTAATTTCTTTATCAATTATAAAAACATAAGGAGAGCTTTTACCTGGGGAAAGATTTAAATTTGTTCTCAAGCTGTCAAATAATTCTTGTATTTCGTTAGGAGAGCAAAAAACAAACCTCCACTTAACTAAGTCTGTTCCAACTCCCTCTTGTAGTTCTTGTTTCAAAAAATTAACTTGAGCCTGATGACCGTCTTCGACTAACATCACAAATTGAAAGTCATTAAATTGGTAAAAACGTTTATAAATCTTTTGATTTAGGTTTAAAGCATCTCCTTTTTTTTGAGAAAGATCTTCTCCCCAAAAACCCAAAATCGAAATTTTATCTTCCAATTGTATTGGATCTCCTGAAAGTGTTTTCAAGTTTTTGATATCATTAATATTCTCTGTTAGGACGGGAAGTAAGGCAAAATTGTTTTTACCAGAAGCAAAAAATAGATAAATGACAATTGGAAATATAAAAAGAATACATAGAACAAAATATTTTTTTGTTATTTGACCCATGAAAAATCATTTATCAATTAGATATTTGTATTAAAAGTTCCAGCTTTGAAAACCACTATTCATTACATCAAAAATATAATCCGCCTCTAACACTAATATGAATATTAGGTAAGGAATCAATATAATTAATGGAAGAACAATAGCACCTTGAAGGCTTCCTTTTTCATCTCTTATATGCATGAAATCCCATGCTATATAATAAGCTTTAACCAAAGTTAATATAATGAATATCCAATTCAATAATTTCATATTCAAGAAATACGANAGTAGAAACTCAGGTTTTACTATCCCCAGAACAACCTCAATGGTAGTAACGATAGACAAAAAAATCAAAACCCCCCATATTTTTTGTACGTTAGATTTAAATTTTAATAGCCCTCTAAAAATAGCTAGTTTGTGAAAGTCCTCAGCCATAATTAAAATTTTTAATGTTAAACTAAATAGAAAAATGTGAAAACAAATACCCAAACCAAATCGACAAAATGCCAATACAATCCAACTTTTTCGACCATCTCGTAGTGCCCTCTTCTTTCATATGTACCAATTATCACATTAAAAAATATAATTACATTAATTACAACACCTGAAAACACATGAAATCCATGAAATCCAGTAATGAAGAAAAAGAAATCTGCAAATAAACGATTTCCATACTCATTATGAATTAGGTTTGCACCCTCAACTACAGCAACAGCGTTTTCAACTTTATCTAAAGAGTCGTCTCTTGTAAGAATAATTTTTTGGCCATTTTTATCAAGCTTTTCAATTCTAATTAGCAAATTTTTATTTACCTGAAATCCCTCTACAACTTCGTTAACAGAATATGATGTTAAAGCACCTTCACTCTTATACCATAGTCCGTTACTAACCTTGTGAGCACTTCTCTCTGTAGGTATTGAAATCGAAAAATCTCCAATGGGAACTCTTTCACCATTATCAGCATTAATAAATTGTAGAATCTGACCTCCTTTTGTTTCAAGAGCACCATATTCTCCCTTAATAAAGTTTTTCCATTCCCAAGCTTGCGAACCTACAAAAACAGCTCCTCCAATAATTGTTAAAAGCATGTAAAAGGTTACTTTGGATTTATTCATATGGTGTCCAGCATCAACAGCTAAAACCATAGTGACAGATGAAAAAATTAATATGAATGTCATCAAAGCAACATAATACATTGGTGCGTCTATCCCATGTAAAAATGGGAAGTGAGTAAATACTTCGTCTGCAATTGGCCAAGAGTCAATATTTTTAAATCTTGAAAATCCATAAGAAACTAGGAAGCCCGAGAAAGTTAGGGCGTCAGAAACAATAAAAAACCACATCATTAATTTTCCATAGCTACCATTAAGTGGCCTTTGGCCTCCTGACCAGAGATTTGCCTCTTTTTCAGCTGCAGTCAATTCCATATAGTATAATTCAAATTATTTAGTACAAATTTATATATTTTACCTATAAAGTAGAATAAATAGATATAAATAAATCCACAACAAACCTAGAAAATGCCAAAACAAATGAGCCAACTCAAAACCTAAAGTATTTGATCCAGAATAACGCCCTTTTTGAANTTTATAAAAAACAACAATTAATACAATTAATCCAGAAAAAAGGTGAATCAGGTGAAGTAGAATTAGTACATACAAAAAGGATGTAGTAATTGAACTTTCTGCCCCGGTAAAGTAATATCCTTGATCAATAATCTCTCCGAAACCTTTAAACTGAAAATAAACAAAAAGCAAGGCT
Source organism: Flavobacteriaceae bacterium TMED121 (assembly GCA_002171295.2). GTDB lineage: Bacteria > Bacteroidota > Bacteroidia > Flavobacteriales > Flavobacteriaceae > UBA8316. The sequence goes on along the minus strand of NHFW02000033.1, from coordinate 20,415 downwards.
AAACCCAAAGTGATTAAAATAAATGATATAGTTTTTTTTTTATTATTCAGTGAATATTTAGCCAAATAAAGCGTTAAACTACTTAGAGCAATCAAAAGAGTACTAATCGTAAAAGCGTTTGGTAAATCAAAGTTAGAAAGCCAATCAGCTCTTGTACTGCTTACGACATATGCACTTGTTAATCCAGCAAAGGTCATCGACATACTTATCATTCCTACCCAAAGCATCATTTTTTTTGCTTTTTCTTGTTTTATTTCTAATTCATCCATATNTAAATCCATTTATCAAGAACATAAATTATTTGTAGAAAACTGATATAAACAATACTTGCATACATGAGATTTCTAGCTGCCTTTTTTGTTTTTTGATGCATCAACTTGAAAGCAAAATAAAGAAAATAACCACCTATTAAAATTAAAGCAATAGCTGCTTGGATAGATAAATTTAGGTCTCCTGAGTATCTAGTATATGGTAAAATCGAAATAATAATTGTCCATAAAGAATAAAATACAATTAGAAATGCTGTTGTTTTGTCTGGACTTCCGGTAGGTAGCATTTTAAATCCTGCCTTTTTATATTCATCGTCTACCATCCAACCGATTGCCCAAAAATGGGGAAATTGCCAAAAAAACTGTATCATAAAGAGAATACCAGGTTCAATTCCAAAGCTTCCAGTAGCCGCAACCCAACCCAGCATGAAGGGGATAGCTCCTGGAAAAGCACCTACAAAAACTGCTAGAGAAGTTACGGACTTTAAAGGGGTATAAATGCAAGCATACAAAAAGACAGATAATACGCCAAAAAGTGCGGTCTTGTAATTTATATATTGTAAAATTAAAATTCCTAAAAAGGCTAGGACAGTAGCGATAGTGAAAGCTGTAATATTACTCATTCTCCCACCAGGAAGTGGTCGATTTTGAGTTCTTAACATCAAAGAGTCTTTATTTTTTTCGATCAATTGGTTAAAAGCATTGGAGGCGCCAACCATAGAAAAACCNCCAAAAAATAAACCCAAAAGAACCTGAGTTTCGATTTTATTCGCAGCCAATAAATACCCTGCTAAGGAAGAAAAAACAACACTAATTGCAAGGCGGAATTTAGTTAGCTGTAAAAAATCAGTAATTATTAGCCCAATGTTAAAGGATGTAACTGGTAAACTATTTGAATAGAACTTCATCATCATTTTTCCAAACACAAAGATAGTCTACAAATTTTCATTGTGCAAAGGCCCGAATGTTATTTTAAATGAGTGAAAGTTATTGGAGTCTGAAAGTAATAGGGATGCTAAATGGAACTCGAACAGGCCTACCTCTTTGCTTTCCTGGAGTCATACTTGGAAGTTTACCAATAATCCGAGCAGCTTCTTTTTCCAAATTTTTATCTGGACCCCTCATTCTAATATTAGTAATTGAGCCGTTTTTTGAAATAGTAAAGCTTACATAAACCCTTCCTTGAATACCCATCTCTTGAGCTATTTCTGGGTATCTAAAGTTTTTTTTGATATGCTTATTTATTTGTTCTTGAAAACAAATTCTTCTTTTAGATTTGGCAACCCTTTCACACCCAGGATAAATGGGGACATCTTCTATCACTGCAAATGGGACGTCTACATCGTCAAATTCCTCTTCAACTTCTACTATTTCAACAATTTCTTCTTGATCCGTTTCAGTAGATTCGATCACTGTTTCCTCGACTTCTTCTTCATCTTCTACAACCTCAATAATTTCAGGAGCAGGAGGAGGAGGGGGTGGTGGGGGGGGAACTTTAATTTGTTCAGTAATAGGAACGTCTTCGTCGTCATCATCATCAACATTCAACGCCTCATACCCATATCCACTTCGATCATATGTTTTCCATTCAATTGCTATCCATGTAAAAAGTAAAATAGATGATAAGCCTATAACAAAATATAAACTGCTATTCTTAGATAAATCGGCTTTTAAATTCTTTTTTGGTTGCATTTATATATCTGAATTTAGTATGCTAAACTAAAAAAAAATCAATAATAAACAAGGATTTTTTAGTCTTATAGACTTTTATTTATTGTCTAGAATTAATTGTTGATAGGCATCAGAGTCAAGAAGCTTAGATATTTGACTTGGATCATCTATTTTAACTTTAATAATCCAACCAGATTCGTAAGGATCTTCATTAACAGCTTCGGGAGCATCTTCCAAGGCAGTATTAAATTCTAAAACCTCTCCACTTAATGGCATAAAAAGGTCAGAAACTGTTTTAACAGCTTCAACTGAACCAAAAACTTCTTCTGAAACGAGCATCTCTCCAATCGATTCAATTTCAACGTAAACGATATCTCCTAATTCATGTTGGGCAAAATCAGTGATGCCAATAGTGGCCATTTCTCCNTCGATCTTAACCCATTCATGGTCTTTAGTGTATTTAAGCGTAGATGGAATATTCATTTACTAAATATTAAGTTTTAACAAAGTAATNTAATTCACTTTTAGTTTCCAAAATTATAACGAATGGTTATTCCAGAGCGAATTGATGTTTGTGGAAAAGCGGTCGATATGGCAAATTCTGAAAAATTATGATCATAGAATAACAAGCTTGTCAGATTTTTGGACAGATTGTAGCCCGCTGAAAATTTAATTGACATAAGGGTTTGTCCTGCAGTTACTTGGTTATTATCATATTCTAAATTCCTAAGTAGTGTTATATTTTTTCTGTAGGAGAAATCTGCTTTAAGGTTAAGATCTCCACTCAGCGTAACTCTCCTACCACCCAAACGGGTTCTAATCCTTAGATCTTTCAAACGATAACCCATACCAACCACATATTCATTACCCGTTTGCTCTGTTAGCAAACTATTATCTAAACTTAGTGAAAGGGTACGATCTTTCCTTAACTCAGCTAAAATTTTAAGAGAATTTTTGAACTCAATATCAAAACGNATAAGTGGATTAAATTGCTCNGCCAAATTAATATTGGAATAAAATCGAGAAGTCATATAATTTCCAACACGGTCCTTTTGAAANAGTTGGCTAGGTTCAAACTCTAAATTTGTTTGATAATTGGTTAATGTATAACTGGATCGGTATCCATGAGAAATAGAAAAACGATTGAAAATTCGCCCCACAGATTTAATTTTCGTTAATCCCGTATAAGTAAGATTCCAATTTGGTAATGGCGTAGATTGAATTGGATTAAAGGAAATTTTATTGGGGCTTGTTCCAGTGTAGGTAGCTAAAAAAGATGCTACCATCACGGTCTGATGATTTTTATTATATCCCTCAGGAAATCCCTCTTGATCATATAAAATCCTCCCCCCATGGTTTTTCTGGGCTAGTCTTTTAGCAATAATCAATCTATTGTCTCTGAACTTTTGAAAATTTTTGTTAACAACTCCAGTCCCACCTGAAAAGGCCGTTTTAATTAGAATCGTGGACATTCCAAAATTACCATATTCATTGCTATTTAATGAAACATATCTCTGATCCTCTACCCTGTAGTTTTCTGATATATTATTAGAGTGGTTTCGCTCTGCGTTTAAGTCAATGGTGAGGTCTTTTAAAGGATTAATCTGTGCTGATAAATTTAACTTGTTATTTTGAACTTGGACAAAAGGTTCATTAAAGTTTGGGAAATTTGTCAACCAGCCTCTTTTGGCAACCTCATACCTAACATCAGCTTGGCTTCCAAATGTAAATCCAAATGATGGGTCCATAGTTCCCAAAAACCCAATATTTGGGATATAACCTGGAATTACCTTTCCATTATTTTCAGAGTAATTGAATTGAACCCTTTTGATTAAAGAGAGTAAGTCTACTACAATAGTTGCTCCCTTTTTGAAAGGATTATTTTTTTTAGTTTTTTTCTTTTCCTCAGAATTTTGATTTTCCCCAGTGGTTATAGTTCTAGTATAGTAATTAGTTAAATTAGATTTAGATTTTAACCCCAATATATTGTATAACCTATTAAATGAAATTGAACCCGTAAGAGTTTTTGTATTAGCATTTTGAATAGTGTTAATTTGTCCTAGTTTTTGACCATTCTCACTGGTAACCGATGCCATAGCATTAGATCCTCTCTGCCAACTAAAATCTCCATTATAATTATAATTAGCATCAATAAAACTCAAAAATGGAATCAATCGTAATGGAATTTTATAATTCAATGTTAAAGATTGAAAATGACGATCAGACTGACCGGTATCCCAAATTCCATCCCAAATACCTAGATTTTTATTTACCCGACCAAATCCAGTGACAGGCTCACTCATGAAAAAATTTCTGACAATATTGTTGTTGGTTGCTGTAAAGGTAAATCTCATTGACCGGGTAAGGTTATGGTTTACTGCGTAAGACCAATCGAATAAATAATTTCGTAGTTGTAAATCGGGTAAAGGAAGTTGCTCATTACTATTAATCCCCTCCATATAAACTTGTCTAAAGCGTTGACTACTAAAGTTTCGGTTAATATTAGAAGTTATCTCCAAACTACTTGGCATCACATTTAAATTAATTTCTTTAAGCCATTGCAAATATTTTTTTCTGCTTAAAAATTGAAACTTTCGAAGCGGATTAATTTCGATAGGTTTAAAGGAGTGGCCATAGTTAGCCCCTAACTGAAGGTTTTCATCTTTTTGGCTTTCTATCTCATAATCATGATGTGACATCTGATTGTAGGCATAAGAAAAATCAAAATTTTCAGGGCTATAAAATCGGGTTGGACGGTCACCAGTTTTATTTTTTCTCACGCCGATCAAACTTATACTTTTTCGCTTTGTATAATCAATTGCTTGTTGGTTAATAGAGTCTCTTTGAGAACTTCTTATCGACGCATCCAATCGATTTTCAAGTAGAATATCTTGATAGAATGGGTCGTATTCTGGAGTTATATAGGTTTCCCCTACATTCAAGCTAAGAGGAATTTGTACTCCCCATTTCTCGGGTAGTAAATGACCCGCATTGATGTTAGTAATCACATCGTATTGTTTCATATCCTCCCGATTACTTTGATTGGGGGTTTGGTCAATTGCACCAAATCCAATGGTTGACATTCCTGCAGTAGCAGCCACATTTACAAAATCAGCCAGATTAGCATCTAAGGCACCTGTTGCAGCCCATCCTCCTTGGGAGTCAATCCCAGCTATCCTTAATTCATTGAACCAAACCTCACCACANAGTTCGTCACCTAATTTTTGAGATGGGTTTTTAACCCCTACCATTAAGGTTTTAATCGAGCCTAGAGATGGGTTCCCTCTTACCGCAAATTTGTATTTCTTAAAACCAGGTAAGCCACTAATTGGTGAGAATTCTCCAACTGGATTTAGCTCTTCATCAAAATAGGATAGACGTCCAACACTCCCATTATTGATAGCGGCTGCCTTTAACTTAGCAAGTAGTTTTATGGGNACTTCTATGGAGTTAGATTCTGGCTGCCAAACTGCCTCAGCAGAAAATCTATTTCCATTACTTTCAGAGTAATCTGTTGGCTTTAGTGGAACTTCAATTTGGTAATAATTATCTTTAAAGTCTGTCCCTAATCTTATAAATGCTACAAGGCGTTGATTGAACTCATCAGCTGTTCCTTCTCCAGGGAGAGACTCCTGCCCAGCAATTGACTCAGCGTGGATAAACATTTTTAGTTTTTTGTATTGGCGAATATCTACATTGACGTTCTTGTAAACTGCCCTATAATCTTTAGGTTGTAAATCACAAATCCTAAAAGACATAGACTGTTCATTTTGNCTAACAATAGTGTTATTATTATTGACTTGTTCCCTCTGAATATCTGGAGGTAGTATATAATTTATAGGTATTCGATTTTCATTTTCCAAAATATTTACGGTGCTGATGTCCACAGTGGTGTTTTTATTTTGGGGTAGATTATCATTAAGTTTTTGATTGTATCTACGCCAGTCTCCTCTAACCAAGTCTAAAGTNCCAAACCGCAANACAGTAGGTTGAGAAAACCCNTTAAGTATCATTCTCATAAANCTGATAGATCGTAAATCCTCNATAGAGTTAATTGCTTCAAAGTAATCTCTAAACTGCGTATCTTCATAATAGCCTTTTTGAACTGGAATTTTAAATTGAATCCAACGTGTTGTTATTTGATCACCATTGGGTACTTTAACCTTAACGTTTTCTCGAACATCAGTTATAAATGGGTGATTTCCCACACTCATTTTTTTAGAAATAGGAATACGGTATTCGAAATAGCTATCGATGGTATTCATACTCTGATCTCGGTTAATATCCTCCGAATCAGGTTCAGTAGTATTTCCTCTGTTAGTATCTGAAAAAGCAACAGGAGAGTTTCCTTGCGACCCATTGTAGTTCTTATAACGATCTAAGACTCCACCTTTTGATGCAACAAAAAATTCATAGTTATCTCCTGCAGGATCCTCTGCAGGTCCATTATCATATATTAATCGTTCTTCTTGATCGTTAAGTCCATCAAAACCCAAATCCTGAACCACCCTATCTCCTGGAACAGTATTAAAAGCGTAAAGTAAAGACTGCGTGGAGGGGACTTTACCCCAGGGTGTTGGATAAACGAGATTTTGGCCTGTATTTCCAGGCAAACCATTTTCGAACTGTTTACGTCCGTCTTTTAGGATATCCTCTGAAATATTTCCTAAATGGAAATAAAGGTCTCCTAAATCATCTTCTTGGATTTCAGATTCGCTGAAGGTATCCAACAACCAAAATTCAATAAATTCTACATTGGACTGCTCAAAATTTGTGGAATTAATTGGTCTCATAATTCCAGCCCAATTTTGATCTGTAGCATTTTCAAACTCCTCATTTGTAGCGTTATTGTAGGGACCCTTTTCTTTGGGGAAATAAGCCAAATCAAGGGTGTTTTGAACAGTAGTTGTTCCTTGTACTAGGTCTTGCTCAGGAAAAATTTCTTTGATAAATATTCTCCGTGTAGTATTGAGTGATACATCATCATTATTAATCCCTGAGGGTCTTCCACCTGCATAAAAAATAGGATCTATAGAGTACCAAGCCATTTTTGCTCTTCCATATCCAGATTTTAGATTGTTGTCTTTTATTTCAGAGCCTTTAAAGTTTTTAAAAGGAACACTGGAAAGTTTCCAGGAGTTAAAACCTTTAATATCAATATTAGTTTGAGCACCTTCAAAGTCATCAATATAGACATTTGTCTCTCCATTTAGCTGAGTGTTTTTTGGTTTTCCCGAGATCAAATGAGCTACTTCCCCTCGGAAGGAAAGTAATGAAGGCACATTAGTCTTGATGGTAGGAATTTTGTTAACCAAGCGGGTAAAAAAAGGAATTTCTGTTGAAAAATTAGTATTAAACCCGATCATGGTATTGTTAACAGGCTCAGTTCCATAATTAGCTTTTTGGGTTAGTGGGTTTTCACTTAAGTTGAGGAGTGTTCCACCTATAACAACCCTATCGTTAAATTTATGGATTACGTTGATCCCAGAAAATCTTTTATTCTGTTGGTTAAAAAAAGAGTTGTTCTCTACAGAAATATTTATAGGAATATTTGATGCTTGCAAAGCAGGATCAATGATTTTCACCCTTCCAATAGCGTAATTTACGGTGTAATCAATGCCCTCTCTCAACACCCTTCCTCCTGCAGTAACTTTAACAGAACCTCTCGGGACATTAAAAGCTCCAATTGGAATTCCATCTCCTCCTTCTGATTTATAACGTCCTTTTATCAGAAACTTGTTTTTTTCCGTATCCTCCAATGCAGCCGCCTTAGTTTTGGTATACATTTCGTTAAATACATAACGCTTTTGATTGGAATTATAAGTCGTGACATTTCCATAATTTTCCTTTTGGGAATTTGGATCGTCTAATAATTCAAAAAGGTATTCTCCAAAAGGTTCGACAGAAGGGAAAATAATTCTTCCATATTGTGGCTCGATAGTCACNCCAGGGATATAATCAAAAAAACCATCCCCCTCAGGTTGNGGGTCTTGATAGAAATTTAGTTTGTCTAAGTTAAANGTATTTAACAGGATACGATCCTTCATGTCCTCAGGCCATGTGGTTTTATCAATAGGAGTCAAATAATTTATGGGTGAAGGATCAGAATATAATATATTTAGTCTAAAATCCTCCTGAGNCAATTGATATGCTCCAGTATTNTATATATTTTTCATCATCAGATCCCATATGGGCTGACGTACATCAGTGATGTTACTCTTTAATAATTTGACCACCAAACTATTATTATTAACAACCTGAGCCTGATTGGTCTGGTTNTGTACTACACTAGTTCCTGATACACCACCATTAGCAAACTCTCCTACTTGATAGACTTTTCCTCTATATGTGTATTGAAATGCGACCCCCAAAACCTCATCATTACTCAAACGCTGATTTAATGAAATATATCCTAACTGTGGATGGAATTTAAATTCATTAGTATTAAGTTTTCTGGCACTTTCCAACACAGCGTAATCAAACCCTTCATTAAAATGTTTTTTGTAAGTACCAAAGGCATTGGATAAAGCAGCAATATCTCGAATAGCGCCTTTAAGAATTCCCTCCTGATCAATAGCCTCTGGATTAAGATAATTATTATCATTTGAGGGAGGGGATGACGGTGTTTTTCCTGTAAAAAAGTTTTGTATTCCATCGTCAAGATTGGTTTTATCGGGGTCACTTTCTCCCAAGTCTTGAAATCCAACAACATTACGGATATTAGTCGTTTGAGAACCACGATTAGTAATCCAAATCTCGATTCGAGTGATTTGAATNGGAGAATTTATATAAGGATAGTTTTGAAGGAATATATCGTAATTATCACGGAAATATTGCGATAAAAAGTAGTGGCGGTCCTCTTCATAGTCAAGGGCAAAGATATTAAATTCCTGCAGTGTCCCTCCGCCTTGAGCAACCACGTTTTGCGACTGAGAGCGTTGCTCAGAGAAAACCCCTGTAATATTGGTTCTTCCAAATTTTAAATCCGTTCTAACTCCAAATAAACTTTGTGCGCCTCTTATAAGGTTACTATTAAGCGGCATGCTAATATTTCCAATACTAATATTTTGAAGTATGGCATCCTCAGTTACTTTACCGTTGAGGAAGTCAGTTACGTTATCTCCAACTCCCATTAAACCTTCCTTTGAAAAACTATTAGCTTTGGATTTCAAATCCATTATCTTTCTTTTGGCATCATTGAAAGTACTTTGGTAGTCTCCTATCTTTTGTTTAGTATTAGAGCTTTCTTGACCGACATCTGTTATTCTATCTGCAGCAACTGATAAAATAGAGTTATTTACATTTGGAATAATCTCGGAGGTATCTGCCAATCTTGGCGGATTGAATTCAATTTTTACCAAATTCTGAAAATCGAAAGTAGATTCTGTATCGTAATTGGCAGTAATTTGAAGCCGCTCGCCTATTTTCCCCAGTAAACTTAGGCTGATTCTTTGATCAAAATCAAAACCGAAACTTCTTCTGTTTCTCGGAGAGGCGGCTGGATTATCATTTTTTTGAAAACGTACTCCTAAATCTATTCCAACAGACCCTTGAGGAATAATATCTATTACGTTGCCTCCAAAAATTGATTGAAAAAATTTACTGTTTACGTAAACTTCAGGAAGTAGATTTTTTTGACTTTCGCTTAGGTTGGCTGAATTCCCTGCCAAAATCGCTATTTTTTCTTGAAAATAACCTTTCATCTGCTCACTCAGCACCATNGCTTGAAACTCTTTTGGAGATAATACTAATGGTGCATTTATTGGGTATTCCTCTATCGATTGGGTATAAATATACATCTCNGTTTGNGNGTCATAAGTGTATTTGGAAATGATGCTGGAGGAAGTAGTTATTTTTATTTTCGAGAAATCNTAGCCAGGCTCATCCTGAGCTTTTGCTACATAGATTGTAGAGATCAAAAGCAGGAAAAGAAGTCGAAATTTGAATAAAAAATATTTACTTTCTTTCCTACAAATCAAGGGGTCTTAAAGTTTATTCAAGGCNCCTTTGATTAGATCTTCAATTGTACTATCAGGATTGCCTTGAATGAGATTATCAACAACTTTTTGAGAGGATTTTCTAGAATAACCCAGAACCTCTAATGCTGATAACGTTTCTTCTTTAATTGTATTGCTCTTAATCACAGGAATTTCCTCTATCCCATGTAATGTTTTCATCTTGTCTTTCAACTCAATAATAACTCGCTGAGCAGTTTTAAGCCCAATTCCTTTTACACCCTGAATTTTAGGCACATCTTCAACAAGAATAGCTTGTTGAATTTCAATAGGTGTCAGCGAGGAAAGCATGGTTCTAGCAGTACTAGCTCCGATCCCAGAAACACCAATAAGTAACCTAAAAACAGCTCTTTCAACCGTCGTAAAAAATCCGTATAAAATATGTGCGTCTTCCCTGATTTGTAAATGCGTAAAGAGTCGAATATTTTCATCAGACGATAAACTGGAGAAAGTATTCAGAGATATATTAACTTCATAGCCAATTCCATTACAATCGATTACCAAATAGGTGGGTGTTTTTTCGACTAGTCTTCCTTTAATTTGTGTTATCATTTACTTTTTTTAAGTTTTTGTTTTTCTTGTGCATCAATTACGGCAATTGCAGACATATTTACGATTTCATCAACTGAAGCACCCAGCTGAAGGATGTGAGCAGGATGCTTTAGTCCCATTAAAATTGGTCCTATGGAGAGGGTATTGTCTAATTCTTTAATGATTTTATAAGTAATATTTGCCGCGTCTAGGTTGGGAAAGATTAACGTGTTTACTTTTCTTTTGTTAAGACCAGAGAAAGGGAATCNTTCCTCCAGCATTTCGTTATTTAAGGCAAAATCAGACTGTACTGGTCCATCGACGATTAGGTCAGGGTGCATTCGATGTAAAAAGTTAACTGCCTCAGAAACCTTTTTGGCCTCAGGGAAAGAGGAGGAACCAAAATTGTTGTAAGACAAAAGTGCAATTACGGGTTCAACACCAAAAAGCTTTACAGCTTGTGATGTCAAATGGGCTATTTTGGCCAATTCCTTTGCATTTGGATTTACATTAATTGAAGTATCAGATAAAAATAACATCCCTCTTTTAGTGAGCATTAAGTTAGTGGCGGCAATACGATCAACACCTTTAATCTTCCCCATCACTTCAAAAATGGGCTTTACTACAGCAGGGTATTTCCTCGAAAAACCGGAAAGCATTGCATCAGCCTCACCCTCNCTTACCATCATGGCAGCATAGTAATTACGTTCCCGAAGAAGGCTATTGCATTCGTAAAGAGTTTTACCCCTTCTTTTTTGACTTTCCCAAAAAGCATTAGCATACTTTTCCCTGCTGTATTTGAATTCATCAGTTTTGGGATCGATGATGGCAACTTTATCTATAAAATCAATAGATTCCATAAGGTTCAGAATAACCTCTTTATTACCTAGTAAAATAGGAATTCCAATACCCTCTTCATGAATGATTTGAGCTGCTTTTATGACATCTAATTGATCTGCCTCAGCAAACACTATTTTTTTAGGCGCGGATTTGGCTCGATCGTGAATCATCCTTAAGATCTTCTGGTGCCCTCCCAAACGCTCCGCTAATCTGTCTTTATATTCTTCCCAATCTTTGATTTCCTCTCTTGCTACTCCAGAGGCAATAGCTGCTTTGGCAACTGATGGGGGGACTTCGACAATCAATCTGGGGTCAAATGGTTTTGGTATGATATAATCTTTCCCAAAGTTAAGTTTAGTTTCCTCATAAGCAATATTGACTTGTTCAGGAACAGGTTCTTTAGCCAAAGCCGCCAGAGCCTTAACGGCTGCCATCTTCATGGCCTCATTGATCTTGGTGGCTTTGACATCTAGTGCTCCTCTAAAGATAAAAGGAAAACCCAATACATTGTTGACCTGATTNGGNTGATCTGATCTACCAGTTGCCATAATAATATCGTCTCGTGTTTGACAAGCCAAATTATAATCAATCTCAGGAGTAGGATTAGCCATTGCAAAAACAATTGGATCATTNGCCATAGACAANAGCATTGATTGATCTANAATATTGGGTTGGGATAATCCAACAAATACATCTGCAGCATTCATAGCTTCAGGTAGGGTGTCGATACTTCTTTCCGTAGCGAATTCAGCTTTTTCGGCTGTTAGACTCTGCCTAGATTTCTTAATCACCCCTTTACTGTCTAGCATTACAATATTTTCTTTGACTGCTCCAAAAGCTTGGTAAAGTCTGGTGCAGGAAATCGCTGCAGCACCAGCTCCAGAGATAACTATTTTGACATCTTTAATTTTTTTGTTGGTCAGTTCAAGCGCATTAATCAAAGCAGCACATGAAATTATAGCGGTACCGTGTTGATCATCGTGCATCAAGGGAATATCTAATTCCTCCTTAAGACAATCCTCAATTTCAAATGCCTCAGGGGCCTTTATGTCTTCAAGGTTGATTCCGCCAAATGTTGGGGCAATGGCTTTTACCGCTTCAATAAATTTTTTTGGGTCTTTTTCGTTGATTTCAATATCAAAAACATCAATATCAGCAAAGATTTTAAATAATAGGGCTTTACCTTCCATTACTGGCTTTGACGCCTCTGGGCCAATATCTCCCANCCCTAATACAGCAGTTCCATTTGAAATTACAGCTACTAAATTTCCTTTATTTGTGTATTTATAAACATTCTCAACTTTTTTTTCAATTTCCAGGCACGGAATTGCAACACCAGGAGAATATGCCAAAGCAAGATCTCGCTGAGTACTGTAGCTCTTGGTTGGAACGACTTCAATTTTTCCAGGTTGGGGTTTGGCATGGTAAACTAAAGCTTGACGTCTTTGCTGGTTTTTATTCATTAGTAAAATATTATACTTTAAAAGTAGTAAAACAGGATTTATTNATCCCCTGAATTAAAAAAGACTAAAAATTATAACTTTAAAAATATTANGANAAAGAAAACATATCTTTTGGCTTCAGTCTTTATTGACTGAGAGTAATACATGGGCTTCGTTTTAAAATAATCCCTCCTGTTTACCTTTAATCCTNCCCAAATGTTTGTAAGCTAGCTCAGTNACCTCTCTTCCTCTTGGTGTTCTCATGATAAAGCCTTCTTGAATTAAAAAAGGTTCATAGACCTCTTCAATCGTTTCTCCATTTTCGGATACCGCAGTGGCTAAAGTAGTTATGCCCACCGGTCCTCCCTTAAATTTATCGATAAGTGTAGTCAAGATTTTATTGTCCATTTCATCAAGTCCGTAGGCATCGACGTTCAAAGCTTTTAATGAATACTTTGTTATATCAATATCAATTTTACCATCTCCCTTAATCTGAGCAAAGTCTCTAACTCTTCTTAAAAGTCCATTAGCTATCCTAGGAGTGCCTCTACTTCTGCCTGCAATTTCAATAGCAGCATCACTTTTAATATTAACATTTAGGATTGAAGCGCTTCTTTCAACAATAGTAGAAAGAAGTTCAGAATTATAATATTCTAATCGATTTGAGATGCCGAAACGCGCTCGCATGGGTGCAGTTAATAATCCTGAACGGGTAGTGGCCCCAACTAGGGTAAAAGGATTTAAGTTAATTTGAACAGTCCGNGCGTTAGGACCTGTTTCAATCATGATATCAATTTTATAATCCTCCATAGCTGAATAAAGGTATTCCTCTACAATTGGACTTAAACGATGGATTTCNTCAATGAATAGAATATCTCTAGATTGGAGGTTGGTTAGTAGTCCTGCCAAGTCACCTGGTTTGTCAAGTACCGGTCCAGAAGTCATCTTGATTCCAGCATCTAATTCCCCTGCTAAGATATAAGCTAACGTAGTCTTNCCTAATCCAGGAGGGCCATGAAAAAGAGTGTGGTCAAGTGCTTCCTCTCTTTGATTAGCAGCAGCTACAAAAACCTTTAGATTTTCTAATATACTTTCTTGACCAGCAAAATCATCAAAACTAACCGGGCGTAATGCTCTATCTATATCCTTTTCTTCTGGTGTTAATTGGTCACCNGAAGGGTCTAAAAATTCATTCATTATTAACAAATATAAATGATTCTTTCTTAGTGCTAATACAAAAAAAGCTACCAGGTGGTAGCTCTTTCTGTTGTAATAATATAAAATTAATGTTGAAGTTCTTCTTCACCTTCTTTTAAAGGAATATGCTGAGGGACAAAATCATCTTCTTGTCCAGGTTTTGAATAATCATAGGCCCAACGATGAACTTCAGGGATTTTACCTTCCCAATTACCATGAATATGCTCAATCGGTGCAGACCACTCAAGCGTATTTGAGCGCCATGGATTTTGTTCGGTTGGTTTACCATAGTATATGCTGTGAATAAAATTGTAAAGGAAAACTAATTGCGCAGCCCCTGCAATCAAAGCGAAAACGGTTATAACAATATTTATATTGGCTAAATCATCAAAATAAGGAAAAGCCGTGTTAGTATAATACCTTCGTGGTAACCCTGCCATTCCAATGAAATGCATTGGAAAAAATACGCCATAGGCGCATATTGCAGTNACCCAAAAATGTAAATAGCCTAAATTTTTATCCATCATACGTTTGAACATCTTTGGAAACCAATGATAAACACCAGCAAATAATCCATAAAGGGCAGAAATTCCCATTACTAAGTGAAAATGTGCTACAACAAAATAAGTATCATGAACATTTATATCCAGAGTACTATCACCAAGAATAATACCTGTTAATCCACCAGATATGAATGTNGAAACCAGACCGATAGAAAATAACATCGCAGGGTTAAGTTGTAAATTTCCTTTCCAAAGTGTGGTAATATAATTAAAGGCTTTTACAGCCGAAGGAATTGCAATCAGTAAAGTAGTAAAAGTAAATACAGAGCCTAAAAATGGATTCATTCCAGAGATAAACATATGATGCCCCCATACAATAGTAGATAAAAAAGCAATTGCTAAAATCGAGGCAACCATAGCTCGATAACCGAAGATAGGTTTTCTGGAATTAGTTGCAATAATTTCAGATGTGATTCCCAATGCCGGAAGTAACACTATATATACTTCAGGATGACCCAAGAACCAAAATAGATGTTCATACAAAACGGGTGATCCTCCTTGGTAATGCAAAACCTCGCCTTGAATAAAAATATCAGATAAGAAAAAAGAAGTTCCAAAACTTCTATCCATAATTAATAAAAGTGCCGCAGATAATAAAACTGGAAAAGAAACTACCCCAATAATTGCAGTGACAAAAAATGCCCATATAGTTAAAGGTAAACGACTCATGGTCATGCCTTTAGTCCTCAGATTTAATACGGTAACAATATAATTGAGTGACCCCAAAAGTGAGGAAGCAATAAAAATTGCCATTGATACTAACCACAAGGTCATTCCTAATCCTGATCCGGGTTGAGCTTGAGGCAAAGCACTTAACGGAGGATATATTGTCCAACCCGCTGCTGCAGGTCCAGCTTCAACAAATAAAGAGCCAACCATAATAATGCTGGAAAGGAAAAACAGCCAATATGAAATCATATTCAATAGACCAGAGGCCATGTCTCGTGCTCCAATTTGTAATGGGATTAATAGGTTACTAAATGTACCACTCAATCCTGCTGTAAGCACAAAGAATACCATGATTGTTCCGTGAATAGTTACCAATGCCAAATAAACATTCGGATCCATAACTCCGTCTGGAGCCCATTTACCCAAAAGAGCTGACATTATACCCATTGGCTGCTCTGGCCATGCCAATTGCATGCGGAATAATAATGACATTGCTATCCCGATGATTCCCATAAAAAGCCCAGTAATAAGATACTGTTTAGAGATCATTTTATGATCTTGGCTAAATATATACTTAGTGATGAAAGTTTCTTTGTGATGATGTCCATGATCCTCTTCATCCAAATGTGCTGCTGCTGACATAATCTAAATTTTATTTATTTATTTAATTATTGTATAAATTCAGCAAAAGTTTGCTGATCATTCATCCATTTTTCAAATTCTTGTTGAGTTTCGACAATTATTTTAATTTGCATATTGTAATGAGAAGCTCCACAAATCTTGTTACAAAGTAACAAATAATCGAAGACATATGGTTCTAAAGGTTCTTCTCCTTTAGCTAACAATGCTTCACTTTTTTCTCTTCTAATTTTATTAATCTTTTTTACCTTGGCTCTCATAGCATCAGTCTGCCTTATTTCTTCAGTGGTAACCGTTGGGGTAAAAGCAAATTCAGTAATCATTCCAGGAACACAATTCATCTGTGCTCTAAAGTGAGGCATGTAGGCAGAATGAAGAACATCTTGGGAACGCATTTTAAAAATTACTTCTCTTCCAGATGGTAAATGTAATTCCTGAACTACTACATCGTCAAACCCGTTTGGATCGGTCGCATCAATTCCAACTAAATTCTTCCCATCAAAATCTTGTAAAAACCGAACATTAGCATCTCCTAAAACCCCATCATCTCCAGCATACCTAGCTTTCCAATTGAACTGCTGGGCATAAAGTTCAACAACCAAAGCTTCTTCATTTTCTTCGACCGTCATTATGTCCGTCCAAGTGTATAATCCATATAAAATCAAACCTGCTAATACAATTACTGGAATAATAGTCCAGATAGCTTCAAGACGGTCATTATCGGCATAAAAAAATGCTTTTTTACCTTTCTCACCTCTGAACTTGTATGCAAAATAGTGTAACAATCCTTGGGTTATGGTCTGGGTAAAAAAGATAATAGCAAATGAAATCCAGAGTAGGTTGTCATATTCAATACCATGTTCTGAAGAGGCACTAGGTAACATGACGTCACCCCATTTCCAGAAAGAAAACAATGTAATACCATAAATGAAGATTAAAAAAGCAAACATAAGTTGACCATTCCATCGATTGTCATCGTCGTCCGCAACTTGTGTGTTGACTTTTTTTGGTTGAGACAATTCAAATATTTTAGTGATTTGCCAAATGGAAATCGCAACCAAAACCAAAACCGTAAGTATCAATAAAACCGTCATTTATCTAAACCATTAAATATTAATAATGAAAGCGCTCACTCTCACCCATCAATGGGTCTCCAACAGCGTGAAGCGGTGCTTTCGAAATTTCTTTAAATACAACAAAAATAAATAGGCCCAAGAAAAATAAAAATCCTCCTATCTCAGCTATGCCAATAAACCACTGATCTCCAACTGCTGAGGGCATTACCATATTGAAAACGTCAACGTAGTGCCCAAGTAAAACGACAATACCGGTCATCACAATTATATAATTTACTCGCTTATAGTCGCTATTCATCAAAATCAATAAAGGAAAAATGAAATTCATGACTAACATTCCAAAAAAAGGAATATTATAATCTTCGATTCTTGTGATGAAATAAGTGACCTCTTCGGGAATATTTGAATACCAAATCAGCATAAATTGGGAGAACCATAAATAGGTCCAAAAAACACTGACCCCAAACATGAATTTGCCCAGATCATGAATGTGACTATCGTTAACCTTTTCAAGATATCCTTTATGCTTAAGATATATAGCTATTAATGCAATGGTCGTAATTCCAGATACAAACATACTAGCAAATACATACCAGCCAAATAAAGTACTAAACCAATGTGGATCAATAGACATGATCCAGTCCCACGACATCATGGATTCAGTAACGATAAAGAATACCAAAAACCCAGCTGAGATTCTAAAGTTCTTTTTATGATTAGAAATATCTGAAGCTTGGTCTTGAGCTAAAGAAAGTTTTCTAGAAAAATAACGGTAAGTCACCCATCCTGAAATATAGATTAATGCGCGAATCAAAAAGCCTGGGACGTTCAGGAAGCCTACTTTTCCTTGAATCAATTTATCATGAGCTACGACCTCAGGATCCATCCAGATAAACAAGTGATTAAAGTGCATTCCAGATAGTCCCAAAATAACAAATACAACTAATGCACCTGGTAACAAGTATGCGGTAATTCCTTCCATTACCCTGAAGAGTGCTGGAGACCACCCAGCTTGAGCCGCTCGGTTTATTGCATAAAAGGCAAGGGTTCCCAAAGCAATCATCATAAAAAAGAAAGCTGCTACATAAAGGGCAGCCCAAGGTTTGTTTTGTAACTGATGTAATAAATGCTCCCCGTGGTGATCTACATTATGTGTTTCTTGGTGATTATGAATATTTTGCTCAACATGAGTTACAGACTCATCATGATGCATTTCGTCCGAATGAGATTCTGTAGAGTTTTCTTGGGGATAATTATCGTGAGCCACTCCTCCATGATCGTCTGCATGAGCATCCCCGTGATGGGGGTCAGCAACCATAGCCTGCGCTTCTTCTACAGTATTTGGAGCAGTTAAAAAACCGTAAGTCAAACCCAAAAATCCAGCAACCATCAAAATGATGGAGAAGTTTCTTAATTTATTTGTGAATATGTACATACTGTTGTTAAATAAATTATTTTTTTATAAGGTTTTGTCTCAATTGCATTACGTGTTGAGCAATTTGCCATCTTTCCGTTGCGTTAACTTGTCCTGCATGAGAGCCCATTGCGTTTTTACCATACATCAAAACATGATAGATGCTTCCAGAGTTTATATCTCGATCCGCATAGCTTGGAACTCCTAAATATTTTTCTCTTGTCATCAATATTCCTTGACCATTTCCCTTATCTCCGTGACATACAGCACAGTATATGCCGTATAATTCTTTTCCTTGTTTTTGATTTTCAGCACTAATTTTAATAGGAGAGATTGCACTCGCTTTTGCAGCCTCATAGCCTTCATTAGTGTCTGGATAATCATACGGATACCAACCTCTATTAATAGTTCCCTCAACGGGAAGCTGGGCCTCCACACCATTTGCAAATGCATCTGAGTCTGCGTAGGTTTCATAACCTACAGGCTCATACATATTAGGAAAATACTGATAGTTTGGTTTTGAAGGGTTATAACAGGATTGAATTACCAATAGAATTACAATCAAAATCGATAAGTATGAAATTCTATTCATGATCATCCTGTTTTTCTATTAGTTTAATGTCAATGGCTCTCGTTTTTTTGAGCAATGCCTTTAGCTCCTTTTCGTTATCAAGTAATTCAATTTCAATTAAAAACTTATCGTCGGTGGTTAAAGGATTAGGATTTTCGGCTTCCTTAAAAGGCCATAATTTACTTCTTAAGTAAAAAGTTATCACCATTAAGTGAGCTGCAAAAAAAACAGTCAATTCAAACATAATTGGAACAAATGCTGGCATATTCTCGATATACGAAAAACTAGGTTTTCCCCCTATATTTTGTGGCCAATCCTCTATCATTATATAATTCATCATCAAAATTGAGACAGCAAATCCAATGCAACCATAAATAAAAGCCATAATTGAGATTCGAGTCTCATCGAGTCCCAATACTTTATCAAGCCCATGTACAGGAAAAGGAGTATAAACCTCTTCAATATGATGTTTACCCTCTCGTATTGATTTGACAGCAGACAACAATATGTCATCATCATCATATAAAGCATGAATTACCTTGTTGCTACTCATTTGTTATCTCTTAATTTTTTATATTTTTCTCCTGAGGACTTCAAAATACTCTTAACCTCAGCCTGAGCAATCACAGGAAAGTTTCTCGCGTAGAGTAAAAACAGGACAAAGAAAAAACCAATTGTCCCTATAAAAATTCCAATGTCCACAAAGGTGGGGGAGAACATCGTCCAGGAAGATGGGAGATAATCTCTGTGCAAGGAAGTAACAATAATTACAAAACGTTCAAACCACATCCCAATATTTACCACAATGGATATAATGAATGAAAAAACAATACTAGTTCTTAGTTTCTTAAACCACATAAATTGGGGGGAAAACACATTACAGGTCATCATCGACCAATAAGCCCACCAATATGGTCCTGTGGCTCTATTCAAAAAAGCGTATTGTTCATATTCCACTCCTGAATACCATGCTATAAATAACTCTGTTATATAGGCAACACCAACAATTGAACCCGTAATCATAATAACAATATTCATCAATTCAATGTGCTGTATGGTAATATAATCTTCTAAATGGGATACTTTTCTCATTATTATTAAAAGAGTATTCACCATTGCAAAACCAGAGAAAATAGCTCCCGCTACAAAGTAAGGAGGGAAAATAGTAGTGTGCCATCCCGGAATAACAGAAGTGGCAAAGTCGAACGATACAATGGTATGAACAGATAGTACAAGTGGTGTAGCTAAACCTGCTAAAACTAATGAAACTTCTTCAAATCGTTGCCAATCCTTTGCCCTACCTGACCAGCCAAAACTCAATAGGCTGTATATTTTCTTTTTAAAGGGCTTTATAGCTCTATCACGAATCATTGCAAAATCAGGTAATAGTCCCGTCCACCAAAAAACAAGTGATACGGATAAATAAGTTGAGATCGCAAACACATCCCATAGTAATGGGGAATTGAAATTTACCCAAAGCGAACCAAAAGTATTAGGGATGGGTAAAACCCAATAAGC
>NHFW02000017.1 GCA_002171295.2 Flavobacteriaceae bacterium TMED121 | reverse complement strand
AAATCGCCAAGCATTCTTCTTGAGTGTGACGGGAAATAGAAATTACACTCTGATATTTCGATATTCTTACTACCACTTGTATGAATTGTAGTTGCAAAAAATATTAATCCATTTATTTTCAGGTGTTCACTACCCGAAATAGATATTGAATAATCTCTTATTTTTCCTCTTATGGGAGTATTATTTAAGTCAATGCCATTTGGTGGTTTTAGATATAAAACATCATTTGCGTGGTCTAAAAACCATTCATTTTGGTTATCTAAGAATTCTTTTTTCCCCTCAAAAAAGAAATAGTGATGTTTATCTTTTAATTCTCCATTATTTGACAATCCGGCACCTAATCCATTATCCCCAATTGGATTTGTATATGTTATAACATCGTCACCTCCCTGCTGAGTATGAGTTGCAATATTGCGGTTAAATGTTCTGAATGATCCTACATTTAATATTCCAATTGAGTTTGCTAAACTAAGAGATCCAGGGTTTTCATAAGTCTCATCAATTAGAAAAGACCCATCAATACTTCCACTCTCCTCACCTTGAGCCCAGTTGTCATGATCATAAATTGATAAGTCACTAAATTGAGCATTAGGCCACCTTGCCATAACCATTTGGTCATTTCCTACAAAAAGCTGAGTGATCGACTCAGTAAAACTCTCTACTTTTTTTACACCCACTCCACCTATGGTATCATCAATCCATTGACCTGTTACATTTATTGTACCGTCAATTATTACCTTTTCATTATTGTAATTTGTTATGAGCGTCTCATTTCCATTAGATGAGTCGATGTTATTAATAATAATTTCTTCATGATAAGTACCTCTTCTGATAAATATTTGATCTCCGGGATTAATTTGAGAAACTGCATGAGTAATTGTCAAAAAAGGGCTTGATGTTGAGGTCCCTGAGTTTGAGTTAGAACCAGATTTGGCAACATAATAAGTCGTTTGAGCAAATGAAAAAAAACTTAAAAGAAAAAAATAAAATATTTTTTTTAGCTTTTTTAACATTATTTAAATAGTCGATATTTATTAAATAGATAATTCAATTTAAGAAAAGAATTAAGAATGATTCAGCGATGAAGAAAAAAATAAAGGGGATGACTAAATAACCCATTACATCTCTGGCTTCAATATTAGTTCCCGCCCCCATTACTGGCAATACTATCAAAAGGTAAAATGGTTGTAATAGATTGGTTAGACTTTCCCCGTAGGCTATGGCAAGAGAAGTTTTGGAAATTAGTTCAGTGACTTGGTCCAATGGTAGTCCAGTAGCAATTTCTTTCGCAGCCTCTAACAAACTTGGTCCTATTACTGCGAACTCTCCACCTCCAGAGGGAATAGCAAAATTAATTACGCCACCAATAAGAAAACTAANGTAGGGAAAGAATTCAATGGAAGCATAATTAGCTATCCATTTTGCAAAATTACTACCTAAACCTGTATGTATCATGATGCCCATTATTCCAGCATAAAAAGGGAATTGAAAAATAATTCCAGATACATTGCTACTTGCTCTTTTCATAGCTATTGCGTATCGTTTGGGGTTTTGATGAAGAATCAATCCTAGAATTATAAAAATAAAAATTACAATATTTAAATTGATATCGAATCCATTGGTTGTAAAATAGTGGATAATAAAAATCAGCCCCATTAAATAGATTAAAAATTGTAACACCTTGCTATGGTTGAGTCGATCTGAGAANGACTTTTCTNTNCTAATNGANAGNNTGGCNTCTTNTNTAATNCTTTTGGAGGGAATAGAGGTTTTATCTATAATNAGATCATTTAACTCATTACCTTCACTTCTTTTTGGGATTAGTAATAGTACTAGTATTGGAGCAAAAATAACGTATAAAGCTAATATAGAAAAGTTGAGTGTTGAGCCTAAAGTATAGCTTGTAGGTATTACTTGATCGAGTATACCTGCCTCAATGATAAAATTACTTTCAGTATTCAGCACTAGAGGGATGGAACTTGCCAAGCCAGTTACCCATACATTATTGGCAAAATAAACACAAGCAATTAAAAAAGGATAATTAATTCCTTTTACTTTGAGTGCCAGCTGTCTAGCTAATACTGCAACGACAACAATTAACCCCCAAGAGATGGTAGAGAGCAGTACCCCCAAAACCATCACGATTAAATACACCTGAGCTGGAGTTTTCACAAAACCACTAAGCTTATTTATTCCTAGATCAATTTGTGGAGCCAATGCGATGCTGTAACCAGTTACTAAGATTAAGATCAATTGCATTCCAAACTCCAGAAGTCCCCAGAAACCTTCATACCATGAGGTTATAACCTTGATGGGGGTTGCTTCCATAAAAAGAATNGATGCAATAGCGGTAAATAATGTTAGTAAAAATGCAAATACAAAAGAGTCAGGCATAAATCTTTTGTATAAATCTGTAAATTTTTCACCGAACCTGGAAAGCATAAAATTATTTAGGTTGAGAATGTACTTGCCTAGGTTCTCCCCATTCTTGTGGATTATCCGTTACAAAATCAAGTCCTTTTGGTTGTTTCTTGGCCTCAACAATTCTCTTAGATAATACATTGGTTAGGGAATCTTTGATGAACTTATATGATTCAACCTCAGTAAGATTTTTTAACTCTTCTTTATCAAATTTATGATCATATAATTCAAAACCTAAAACACCATTATACCCCCACTGTGTAAATCTATAACGATCAGTTTTGATTGAGTATCCAGAAACTTTTGCACCATACCCTGTATTTACACCTAGTTCTGTAAGGGCACTTTCTCTTACTCTTGCGTTAGAATCTTTTAAAAGAGGAGCAAAGCTTTTACCAGACACAAATTCTGGAGTATCCATATCTAATAAATCCATTAAAGTGGGGTAGATATCAACAAGTTCTACTGGAGCCCCCATTATTTTTTCATTTTTATTTATTCCAGGACCTGCTACAATTAATGGAACTCTAGTAGCATTATCAAATAGCGTACGTTTTTGCCAGTGTCCATGCTCGCCGAGGTGGTAACCATGGTCAGAGGTGAAAACCACAATTGTATTTTTATCTAATCCAGTTTCCTTTAATTTATCCAAAACACGACCTATTTGAGCATCAACGAAACTTGTAGTAGCGTAATAAGCCTCTTTAATTGTTTTAGCTAGGCTTTCCTCTAGGTTATTCTGATTCTTTTTTTCTCTAATACTTATTGCNGCAGGAATTGGAATCGTCTCGAGTTCTTTATCNGAGCTCTTTGGGATTTCCATTTCATTAGTNTCATATAGATCAAAATATTTTTTTGGTGCAACATAGGGCGTATGAGGACGGTATAATCCAAATGCAAGGAAGAAGTTTTCGCCACTTTTGGCAAATTTATCGAGAAACTTGATCGTCTCAGTTGCACCTATTCCATCAGTTTGCTCCTCATCAGTCCCATCTGCTGCAAGCCAGCTTAGTGTTCCACCATANGATCTGGGGACTAGGGAATTTATTTTATATTCCTCTATTTTATCTCGGCCGTATGGGTTTACAGTTTGATCCCAAGTATAATTATCATCATGCCCAGCAGTTCCTATATCTCTTGGGTTGTGATAGTGAAAAATTTTTCCGATACGAACAGAATGATAATTTTCTTGCTTAAATCTTTGTCCAATTGTAACTACTTTAGGCAGGGTCTGTCTCAAATAAACTCTTAACTTTTTAATATTTGTTTGATCGGGATATAATCCTGTCATAAATGAGGCTCTTGAAGGAGCACACCAAGGATATTGATTGTGAGCATTTCCAAATAAGACGCCTCTGTCGGCTAACTTATCTATGTTGGGCGTAACAACCATTTGATTTCCATAAGCACCAAGATCGCAATTAAGGTCATCAGACACAATGAACAATACATTGTATCTAGGTGGATTTTTACTTTCTTTATTTGATCCTAAAAGGGGTAAGCATAGAATAATTAAATATATTCTTTTTAGTTTTTGATTTAAATTCATGATTTATTATTTAAAATTTATGGGTTAGACTTCAATTGGAATACCTGAAGATTTTATTGCTGAAAATCCACCTATTATGTCAGTCATTGAATTAACGCCTCTACTTTTAAGTATGGAGCTGGCTATCATGCTTCTATACCCTCCTGCACAATGAACAAAAAAATCACCCTCTAATGGAATTTTATCGAAGTTATCACTAAGCTGATCTAATGGGATATTTAAAGCATTTTTAAGGTGACCATTTTTAAATTCTAAGTTTTTTCTAACATCAATTATTCTGGTATCATCACCTATTTTTTTTCCAAAATTTGAGGCTTCAATTGTAGTAATAGAATCGGTATGCCTACCCTCAGCTTTCCAAGAACTAAGTCCTCCCTCTAGAAATCCTAATGTATTGTCAAAACCTACTCTTGCCAAACGGGTAATTGTTTCTTCCTCTTTGCCTTTTGGAGTAATCAATAGAATTGGTCGTTTTACATCTCCAACTATTGCACCGACCCAGGGTGCAAAACCTCCATCAATTCCTATAAATATCGATCCGGGGATATGCTCCTCTGCAAATTGAATTTGATTTCTCACATCCAAAATTAATACTCCAGATTGATTAGCTAATTTTTCAAATTTATCGGAATCAAGAGGGTTTAAATTTTTTCTCAAAACATTATCAATATGATCATACCCCTCCTGATTCATTTTAACATTCATCGGAAAGTATGCAGGTGGATTTTCAAGCCCTTCGGTCAATTCATTAATGAATTCTTCTTTGTTTAATGATTTATTTAAAGCATAATTTTTTGATTTTTGACTTCCTAGAGTGTCAAATGTTTCGGCACTTATATTTTTCCCACAGGCACTGCCTGCTCCATGAGCAGGATAAATAATCACATCGTCACTTAGTGGCATTATTTTTTTTCTGATACTATCATAGAGCATTCCTGCCATATCATTTATTGTCATTCCACTTCTCTTGTGAGCAAGGTCCGGTCTCCCAGCATCGCCCATAAAAAGGGTGTCACCTGTAAAAACTGCAATTTCATTTCCTAAATCATCTTTTAGTAGATAGGATGTGCTCTCAAGAGTATGCCCTGGAGTGTAAAGTACTACAAAGGTTAATGCTCCAAGTTTGAATTCTTGAAAATCTTTTCCAACTGAAATAGGGTAGGAGGTTATAGTTTTTGGGCCAAATATTATTGGAGCACCTGTAGCTTTTGAGAGAGTGAGGTGACCACTGACAAAATCAGCGTGAATATGAGTCTCGAATATATATTTAATTTTGGCATTATTTTCTTCAGCAAGTTTTAAATATGGGTCAATCTCTCTGAGAGGATCGATAATTGCAACCTCTCCTTTGCTCTCAATATAATAAGTACTTTGTGAGAGACATTTAGTATATATTTGTTTTATTTTCATGAAGTTAATGCAGATTTTTTTTTTGCATTTATTTTAAAGTTTATTCAAAAATCTAACAAAATAATCAATTACACAAGCCCTACTTAAATCTTAATTTTTTACCAAATATTTAAAATTAAAACCTCACATCTTTTCAATTTTTTTAGATTTACATTCCAATTTTATAATTGGTGTTAAAAAAAATCTATATAATTTTGTCCCTTAAAAATTAATCTATGGCAAGTAATTTAGTAATTGTAGAGTCCCCGGCAAAAGCCAAAACCATAGAAAAGTTTCTGGGTCAAGATTTTAAAGTCGCGTCAAGTTTTGGTCACATTGCAGACCTTCCTTCTAACGAGTTAGGAGTAAACGTAGAAGGAGATTTTTCTCCAAAATATATTGTTTCNTCAGATAAAAAGAAAGTTGTCAGTGAACTAAAATCACTAGCAAAAAAAATGAATACTGTTTGGCTAGCTAGCGATGAAGATCGTGAGGGAGAAGCTATCGCTTGGCACCTGTCAAATACTCTAGGATTAAAACCAGATAATACTAGAAGGATAGTCTTTAATGAAATTACTAAGACAGCCATATTAGATGCTATAGAAAATCCTAGAAACATTAATTATGACCTAGTGAATGCACAACAAGCGAGAAGAGTATTGGATCGTTTGGTGGGTTATGAATTATCTCCAGTATTATGGAGAAAAGTTAAAGGGGGTTTATCCGCAGGAAGGGTACAGTCAGTATCTGTTAGGCTAATTGTTGAGAGAGAAAGGGAAATAAATACTTTTATACCTAAACAGTCGTTCAAAACCCAAGCCTTATTCCTTAACAAATCTAATAAACCAATAAATTCATTTTTACCTAAAAATTTCGACTCAGAGGAACTAACCCAAAAATTCTTAGAAAAAAATATATCTGCAGATTTCCTAATAGATTCTATAGAAAAAAATCCTGCTTCAAAAAGCCCTACTGCTCCATTTACTACGTCAACTCTTCAACAAGAAGCATCAAGAAAATTATATTTTTCTGTAAGCAGAACCATGAATCTTGCCCAAAGACTTTATGAGGCTGGATTGATTACCTATATGAGGACCGACAGTGTAAACCTATCCAAAGATGCTACAATTGGTGCTTTAAGGCAAATTGAAAACCTTTATGGTGAAAAA
Organism: Flavobacteriaceae bacterium TMED121; assembly: GCA_002171295.2. Lineage (GTDB taxonomy): Bacteria > Bacteroidota > Bacteroidia > Flavobacteriales > Flavobacteriaceae > UBA8316. The sequence goes on along the minus strand of NHFW02000017.1, from coordinate 17,092 downwards.
TATGTAAAGCAACGTCAATACAAGAATAAAAATAAAGGAGCCCAAGAGGCGCATGAAGCAATAAGGCCAACTGATTTTAGTCGTATCAAAGCAGAGAACATTGATTATGACCAGTCTCGTTTATATGAATTAATTTGGAAAAGATCGATTGCTTCTCAGATGAGCGATGCCAAGTTAGAGCGTACTCAACTTAAAATTTCTGCCACTACTCACTCAGATCAATTTGTAGCTAAAGGTGAGGTTATTACTTTTGATGGATTCCTTAAAGTATATCTCGAAGGTGTTGATAATCAAAGTGACGAACAAAATGATCTACTCCCAAAAGTAGAAAAAGGTGAGGAGTTAAGTCTAAGATCTATGTCAGCAAATCAGAGATTTAGCCGTCCTCCATATCGTTTTACGGAGGCTTCTTTAGTAAAAAAATTAGAAGAATTGGGCATCGGTCGTCCTTCAACATACGCTCCTACCATTTCCACAATTCAAAACCGAAAATATATTGAAAAAGGAATTTCTGAAGGTGAATCAAGAAAATATGTCCAATTGGAATTATCAAATAATGAAATTAAATCCCAGATTCTCAATGAGAGGGTTGGAGCAAACAAAGGGAAGTTAATTCCAACTGATATAGGGTCAATTGTAAATGATTTTTTAGTTTCTAATTTTGAAAACATTCTTGATTATAGTTTTACCGCAAAAGTTGAGCAGAGTTTTGATCTTATTGCCCAGGGATCAGAGGATTGGACAAAAATGATCAAAGGTTTTTATGATAATTTTCACAAAACAGTTAGTCATGTAAATGAAAATGCAACCAGAGAGTCTGGCGAAAGAATTTTAGGAAACGACCCAAAATCAGGAAGAGTAGTAAAAGTAAGATTGGGTCGATTTGGACCAATCGCTCAAATTGGAGAAGCTGAGGACGATGAAAAGCCTATTTTTGTGAGTCTATCTCCTGGTCAACAATTGGAGACACTTGAATTAGATGATGCTCTTGAGTTATTCAAGTTACCTAGGAATTTGGGAACCTATGAGGGCCAAGAACTGACTGTAAATAATGGAAGGTATGGACCCTATGTTAAATTTGATACTATGTTTGTCTCTTTACCTACAGACGAAGATCCGATGTCAATTAACCTAGACAGGGCAATATTATTAATTAAAGAAAAACAAAAGGCTGAAGCTCCGATTCATACTTATGAAAATCTTCCAGTCACAAAAGGAAAAGGGAGATTTGGACCCTTCATTAAATGGAGTGGAATGTTCATTAATGTTAACAAGAAATATAATTTTGATGATCTCTCCAAAGAAGATATAGAGAGCCTTATCAAAGAGAAAATTCAGAAGGAAAAGGAAAAATTAATTCAAGAATGGCCTGATGAAGAAATTAGAATTGAAAAGGCAAGATGGGGCAGGTCTAACATTATAAAGGGTAAGAAAAAAATCGAATTAGGAAAAGATGTAGACCCCACTAAAATAACTTTGGAAGTGGCTATGAAATATCTGAAGCCTAAAACTTCTAAAAAGAAAAAATGAGCCTTGAGTCACTAGTTCCCGTATCAGAGGAGGCTATCTCATCACTTTTGATTCAACCTAATCAAGTCATAGGGAAAAATATTAGAATCTTCTCAGAACAAAACGGATTTCCAGAATTAGAAGGGTGTTCAATTGCAATAATAGGTGTTTCTGAAATTAGAAACACATTTTTTCCTACTTCACAATATAAAACTTTAGATTTTCGCAAGTCTTTTTATAAACTTTTTCCTGGTAATTGGAATTTTAATATATGCGATTTAGGCGACCTCCCAAATGGAGCTACTGCAGAAGACACTTATTTTGCCTTGAGTGAGATTTGCTTGTGTTTGCGTCAACTCAATGTAATACCAATAGTAATTGGTGGTAGCCATGACCTAATCTTTCCCATGTATCAATCTTATAGTAAAACAAAACAATTAGTAAACATTGTCTCTGTTGATAATCAATTTGACTTTTCTCAGGAGGAAGAATTGATTTCTGGTCGATCTTACATGAGTAGAATAATTATGGATCAGCCTAATTTTTTATTAAATTTTACTAACCTAGGATACCAAAGTTATTTAATAGCCCAAGAAGAATTAGATTTAATTGATAAACTTCATTTTGATGCCTTAAGACTTGGGAATATTTTAAATGATGTTACTATCGCTGAACCATACCTTAGAGATGCTAATATTATTGGTTTTGATATGAAATCACTCAGCTGGCAGGCTACAAATCTTGCTTCTGGTAATCCTAATGGAATAGACGCTAGAACAATATGTGCCTTAGCAAGATACGCAGGAATTAGTGACCGGCTGGATATTTTTGGTGTTTTTGAACTACCCAACTCAAATGTTTTCAACCAATTGTTGTCTCAAATTATATGGTATTTCATTGAGGGGTATAGTTGTAGATTTGAAGAATATCCGTTACATACNAGTAAAGGTTTTACCAAGTATACTGTGGCATTATCTGATATGGAAATGATTTTTTTTCAAAGTGAAAAAAGTAATCGCTGGTGGTTAGAAGTAATAAATCATTCATATTTAAATAATAAAAATAAAACAACAACGTTATTACCTTGCACGCATCAAGATTATTTGGATGCTTGCAATGATAAGATACCTGATATGTGGTGGAAAGCAATAAAAAGGGGGTAAAAGTTATTTAGGTAATTATTTGCTTACTTTTGTTGGATTAATCATGTTAAAAGTGTCTTTTTTGTTGAGAAACTTTATAATAGTGAAAAAATATTTAGTTTTACACTTATTAAATGAGTTTAAATACTCGTCAATGACTATAAAAAGATCNATTCTTTTTGTTTTTGTTTTGCTTACAATTTTTAGTTGTGGGGGTAAGAANAACAGAGGAGAGCTTATTGGGGTNAAACAAAAAAAGTGGTTTCCAGAAAAACCTTATGGAATGACTCTTGTTGAAGGAGGTGCTTTTATCATGGGTAAGTCTGACGAGGATATTGCACAGCTCAATAACGCTGCTGCAAGAACAGTAACAGTTCCTTCATTTTACATGGATGAAACTGAAATCACCAATGGTGAATATAGACAATTTGTTTATTGGGTTAAAGATTCGGTCACCATGGCTATGCTAGCAAGAAAAGCTGATGAACTAGAACTTGGTGAGGAAAATAAAGATGGTATTGGAGAATTTTCGTTCAAGGATGCAGATACTTCTAAGCTAAGCGAGTTTCAGAAATATATGCGTACCAATTATTACGATTTAAGCGAGGATCTCTATGCTGGCCGACCATTAAATTGGGATAACGACTTATATTGGGATACCCAAGACTACCCAGATCAAGACTATTCCGAAGTACTCGATTCGTTATATTTACCCCCAGAACTTTGGTACAATGGTGAGATGAAAATTGATGTTGAGAAATTAGTATATAAGTACACATGGTTTGATGCGGAAGAAGCCGCAGCTGAATCCAAGAGAACAAGAAAAAAGTTTATTGATAGAAAGCCTTATATAAAACAAGAACAAGTTCAAATCTATCCTGACACTACTGTTTGGATAAAAGATTTTATATACTCTTACAATGAACCAATGCACAATGAGTACTTTTCTCATCCTGCATTTCAAGATTATCCTGTAGTTGGAATTTCATGGGATCAAGCAGTTGCATTTTGTAATTGGAGAACACATTTTAAAAATGGTTACCAAAAGTCAAAGGGTAAACCGCTAGTAAATAATTTTAGATTACCTAGTGAGGCAGAATGGGAATTTGCAGCCCGTGGAGGAATACCCTCAGGAACTTATCCATGGGGAGGCCCATATCTTTTGAATGATAGGGCTTGTTTCCTTGCTAATTTCAAGCCTTTAAGAGGGGACTATGCTGCTGATCAGGCTGTTTACACTGTTGAAGCAAAATCTTATTTACCTAACGATTTCAACCTTTACAATATGGCTGGAAATGTTGCCGAGTGGACTAGTTCTTCATACGAATCAGGAGCCTACGAATATGTAGCATCCCTAAATCCAAATATGTCAATGAAAAATGAATTCCGCAAAGTGGTTAGAGGAGGTTCATGGAAAGATGTTGCATATTTTTTAAGAGTTAGCTCAAGGGATTATGAGTATGCAGATACATCAAGAAGCTATATTGGATTTCGGACTGTCCAGGATTATTTGGGCACTTCTAAGGTTAAAATAAAATAATTTAATATTTTTAGATAAACATAAAATACTTTAAAAATGGATGATAAAGCTTTAAAAAAGAGATTAAGAGGAAAAGTAATGATGCATATGCTTTTCGGTTTAGGTGGAGCCGTTGTAATTATTGGAGCCCTTTTTAAAATACTCCACTTAGAAATAGGCCCTATTACAGGGGGTCTTGTTCTTGGTTTAGGACTTGGAACTGAAGCTCTAATCTTTACTGTTTCTGCGCTAAATACAGGAGAAATTAAAGAAGAACACGAAGATTTTGCCAAAAAAGTTAAAGGGCAAGGTTCATCTACTGGAACAGGCGGAGGCGAACAAGGACTATCAGCAAAAATTGATCAAATGCTTCAAGAAGCAAAACTGGATGTTAACTTAATGAATAAGCTTGCGTCTAGTATAAAAAATCTTGAAGTCTCAGCTCAAGCACTCTCCCCTGCAGCTGAAGCAATTTCATCTTCGGAAGGATACAGCAAACAACTTGAGCTTGCTTCAGATAAAATGAATCAGCTTAATCAACTATATTCAAAACAAATAAGTTCTGCAGGTAATAATGATAGTTACAGCAGGCAAGTAGGAGAAAATGCAGAGTTACTTAAACAACAGATGGAAGTATTGTCTTCTAATTTAGCTGCATTAAACAAAGTATACGATGGTATGCTTAATGCCATGAATAAAAACTAAAATAGAAAATGGCTGGAGCTAAAGAAACACCAAGACAGAAACTCATCAGTTTGATGTATCTGGTATTTATAACTATGCTTGCCTTGAACGTAAGTAAAGAGGTATTGGATGGATTTGGTCAAATGTACGTAAAGATTTCTGATGCAAATACAAGGGTTGATGAAAGCAATGATAATATTTATGAAAATATAAAAGTCAATGCTGAAGAAAAAGGTGGTAAGTGGATAGGACACCTTAGAACTGCAGAAGAAATTAAGAAAGAATCTGACGAATTTTACGACAGAATATCTGAAATAATGAACCAGATATCTGAGAAACAAAGAGAAAAAGATCCAGATTTAAAGGAATATGCCCAAATGGACAAGGGTGAAAGCTTAGATATGCTTTTTTTCAAAGAAGGCTCAAGTGATGCTAAAGAGGAATTTATAGATTTGATAAATACCTATAAAATGCATGTTATTCAGGTTTTCGGAAGTCAGTATCCTGAATACATAGAAATGGTTGAAAACCGTTTCTATACTGGAGACGAAAATGGTAATATTGTTAATAGTGATGGTATGGACGAGGATTGGTTTTTTAGTAACTACCAAGGAATGCCTTTAATTTCCTCCCTTGCAAAGTTTTCATTGATGCAGAACGATATTCGTCAGACTGAACATGATGTTTTTGCAACTTTAATGGGTAAAGAACTAAAAATGTCTTCAAACGTCAATGAAACTAATTATATAAGTCTTTTAAAAACTGAAAAAGGCGCTTACTATCAAGGTGAAACTTTTGATGGAAGTGTAATTCTTGGAAGAAAAGGAGGGGCTCAAAAGCCCAACGGTGTTGAACTTGAATTAGATGGTCGAAAATTAACTGAGAACGATTATGAATTAATTGATGGTGGTATAAGGTTAAAAATCAGAACAGGAAACCCAGGTGATCACGTAATTAAGGGGGATTTAATTTTTTTAAATGAAGGAGTTGAATCAAGAATTCCTGTTGATCAGTCATTCCCTGTTATATCAAAACCTAACTCTGCTGTAATTTCTGCAGATAAAATGAATGTTGTTTATATTGGAGTAGAAAATCCTTTAACAATATCTATACCTGGTATACCTGATAATAAAGTAAGGGCTTCTGCAAATGGACTCAAAAGAACTAGAGGTAGTAAATACATTTTAACACCTGCTGGAGGAGGAAGAGAGGTAATTATAAGAGCTTCTGGTACACTTCCTGATGGACAGGTGGTTTCTAGTCAGAGTAAGTTTAGAGTTAAAGGTTTACCTAATCCGACCTGCCAAATAGCAGGTAAGACTGGTTCTATTTCCTTGCCTAAAGGAGCTATTGGAAAGCAAACAGTTGTTGCTCTTTTTGAAGATTTTGATTTTGATTTACCTCTAAGGGTTTTAGGCTACACATTATCAGCCCCTGGCCTCCCTGCTATTGAGGTGTCGGGTAATAAATTTAATAATGATGCAAGAGGATTAATTAATAGGGTTAGATCTGGTGGGAAGCTAACTATTGAGAATATAAAAGTAAGAGCAAATTCAAATCCTAAACTAGCAATCAAGAGTGTTAGACCCATAATTATTACTGTTATTTAGAACTTTGATATGAAGCTAAAGTCATTTATTGTTTTTATTTTTTTAATCCTCTTTATCAGAGCTAACTCTCAGGCAAATTTACTTAATGCCAGAGTTCCTCAAGATGTTGGACAATTAAATGAGCAACAAATTTTAGCTAATAATCAGGACCCGTTAAAATACGGGTATGTAGATGACAGAGACGTTTTATGGTCAAAAACTGTCTGGGAAATAATTGACTTAGATGAAAGAATAAACTTCCCCTTTTACTACCCAACTCAGATTGAAAATTTAGGCGAAGATAGAAGATCATTGTGGCATATTTTAACTGATGCTATTAAAAATAAAGAAATCAAAGAGGTTTATAAAGATCCATATTTTAGAATAAAACAAGTTGGAGACGAGATTCAGTTAAAATTTATTGATACTACCGATCAAGCAAAAGCAGAATTTAATATTACTAAAGTTTGGAATGATGATTTTATTTTTGAATGGCCTGTCACTGCAAAATATGTTAGAGAGTANAGAATTAAAGGAACCTGGTANGTTGATAAAAGGTTAGGAGAATTAAAATATAGATTATTAGGTTTATGNCCAGTNGTNATTCAGGGNAANGANATTGAAAAGTATGAAAGCGGNGATAAAAATGTNATNCCTGTTGAANTATTTTGGGTTTGGTTCCCTGATGTTAGGAAATCATTAAATAGACATAAAGTTTTTAATTCCAAGAATTCATCTCAGCCTGTAACTTATGATCATATGTTAAACTCAAGAAGGTTTAATTCTATTATATATAAAGAAGAAAATATCTACGAGGATAGGTTAATCAAAGACTATATAAGAGATGATGCGTTAAAAACACTTTTAGAAGCCGAAAGAATAAAATCAATTATACGTGATTTTGAACAAGATTTGTGGAACAACTAGTTTCTGTTTTTTTTTATTATCAAGCGTTATCGTTAGATAACGCTTTTTTTATTTTAGGTTGTGATAGATTCACTCATTGTAGGTTTTGGAATTGCGGGACTTAATTATGCTGAACAATTAAGACAACATAAAAAAAAATTCATTGTTCTTGCTCCCAAAGAAGATAGTGCTTCACACATCGCAGCGGGAATAATTAATCCTACAGTATTAAAAAGATTTAATTCTGTTTGGAAATCAGATGAGTTTTTAAATTATGCATTGCCTCATTATAATGAGCTGCAGGACTTGATTCAAACTAAAATAATTCATTCAATTCCAATTCTGCGTATTTTAAATAATAATAGGGAACAAAATGAGTGGAAAGTATCTTGTTCAAAGCCCATTTTGAAAAATTATTTAAACAACACTTTGATTTCAGGAGAAAAATATCATGGTATTAAAGCTCCATTAAATTATGGGGAAGTAAAAAATAGTGCAAAGGTGGATAACAAAACCCTGATTTATAAATACGTAAAAAAAATAATACCTAATCAATTTATTGACTGTAAAGTGGATCACACCAAGCTAAAATTTAAATCACAGGGAATCAATTATAAAGGTATTCAAGCCAAAAAAGTAGTTTTTTGCGAAGGCTTTCAGAACATTGAAAATCCTTTTTTTAATTACCTGCCACTAATAGGTTCAAAAGGCGAAATGTTGATTATTAAATGTGATCACCTCATAAATGAAGTCATTTTTAAAGGACCTATTTTCTTATCTCCAATAGGAGAGAAAAAGTTTTGGGTTGGAGCAACCTTTAACCGAGAGGACAAAACCACAAGTATTACCAAAAAAGGGAAAGAGTGGTTGAGATCTAAGTTGGAAAAATTTCTCAATTTACCTTACCAAATAATTGAACATAAGGCTCAGATAAGAGCCACAGTAATTGATAGAAAACCACTGCTAGGAATTCACCCTTTGAACAATAAACTATTTATTCTAAATGGGATGGGAACAAGAGGCGTGCTAATGGCTCCGTTACTTTCTCAGTGGTTATATGAATATATTGAAAATCAATCTAAATTGCCTGAAGCAGCAGATGTAAAACGTTTTGAAAATAATTATTTTCGCAATCAATAATATAATTTAATGCTTGACATACAAAACTTAGGTGTTTCTTTTGGTGGGGAGGTTTTATTTGAGAACCTTTCTTTTAGGATTGGCATGGGTGATCGCATCGGTTTAATTGGTAAAAATGGAGCAGGTAAAAGTACTTTTTTGAAGATATTATCAGGTGAAAATAGCCCCTCAACAGGAAGTTTGTCACTTGAAAAAAATTGCTCTTTAGGATATTTACCACAGGAGCTTGAGGTTGAAAATATTAGGACTGTGATCGAAGAAACTTATCAAGCCTTTCCAAAACTTTTGAAAAATCAATCCCGTCAAGACGAGATTAGTGAATTACTAAATACTCGAACAGATTATGAAAGTAATGTTTATCAAGAATTGATTCAGGAGCTTAGTGACCTAGGAACATCATTTGAGATTTTAGGAGGATATACATATAAGGCGCAATCTGAAAAAATATTATCGGGATTGGGTTTCACCACTAATGATTTTCACCAACTAACATCAACTTTTTCTGGAGGATGGCGAATGAGAATTGAATTGGCAAAAATTTTATTAAAATCTCATGATATACTGCTATTAGACGAGCCAACCAACCATTTGGATATTGATTCAATTGAGTGGCTAGAACAGTTTTTAATGAAATACAATGGAGCTATTGTTCTGGTATCTCATGATATTATGTTTCTTGACCAAGTTACTAATAGAACTATTGAAATTGTAAACAAGAGATATTTTGATTTAAAGAAGTCTTATACTCCCTTCATGGTTTTAAGAGAGGAAATGCGAATTCAACAACAAGCGGCTCAAAAAAATCAAGAGAAACAAATTCAGCAAACTGAAAAGCTAATTGAGCGTTTTAGGGCCAAAGCTTCTAAAGCCAGTATGGCTCAATCCCTTATTAAAAAATTGGAAAAAGTTGAACGTGTAGTTATAGACACTGAGGAAACTCAAGTGATGAAACTAAAGTTTCCAGTCGCCATTCAACCCGGTAAAATGATATTAGAAACAAAAGACTTAGCTAAAAGTTATGGAGATAAAAAAGTTCTTAATAATATTAATCTTTATATTGAAAGAGGCACTAAAATGGCTTTTGTTGGTCAAAATGGACAAGGAAAGTCGACCCTTGCAAAGTTATTAGTTGGAATTATAGATGGAAATGGAGAATTGAGCCTTGGACACAATGTTAAGATTGGCTATTTTGCTCAGAATCAATCTGAGACTTTAGCAGCCTCAAAAACTGTTTTGAATACCGTTCAAGATTCCGCTTCTAATGAGAATAGAAGTACGGTAAGAGACTTGTTGGGTGCTTTTTTGTTTAAAGGTGACGATGTAGATAAGAAAGTCAGTGTTTTATCTGGAGGTGAACGCAACAGACTTGCTCTCTGTAAATTACTCCTTCAACCGTTTAATATTCTCATAATGGATGAGCCAACAAACCATTTGGATATTCAGTCTAAGCGTATATTAAAAGACGCATTAATTAATTTTGAAGGAACTTTGATTTTGGTTTCTCACGATCGGGATTTCCTTTCTGGATTATGTAGTCAAGTATTGGAATTTAAAGACGGAGGAACTAAGCTTCACTTAGACGATATAAATACCTATTTGGAGAATAAAAAAATTAATTCCCTTAAAGAGCTTGAAAAAAACATAAAGAAAAATAAAGCTAATAATCAAAGAAAAAAATTTGATTATAAGCTTCAGAAAAAAGAAAAATCACTAAAAAATAAACTNAGTAAGCTAGAGGCTAATATTTCTANTTTGGAAAAAAAAATAAAGGCAATTGATCTNGAATTGGAAATCAACTANGAACAAACTATAAGTGTAGCAAATTTTTTTGAAGGCTANCATGAAAAGAAAAAGGAACTTTCAAGAAATATGGAAAATTGGGAACGCTTGGTGGACGAAATTGAGAACTTAAATCAACACTAATGTTTGAACATTTTTTTCAATGTCCATACTGTTGGGAGGATATTTCAATGCTTTTGGATTCATCTTTAGTCAGTACCGAATATGTCGAAGATTGTGAAATTTGTTGTAATCCAATCAACATAGTTTNCGGTTTTGAGAATCAAGATTTAGTTCATTTTGAGGCAAAAAATTTAGAAGACAATTTNTAGATTAAAGCGATTGTAAATANCGTTCTGCGTCAAGTGCTGCCATGCATCCTGTTCCAGCTGCAGTTACTGCTTGCCTGTACTCTTTATCCTGNACATCTCCTGAGGCAAAAACCCCTGGAAGATTAGTTTTTGTTGACTTTCCATTTGTGANCAAATACCCATCATCATCCATATCCAATTGACTTTTAAAAATNTCTGTATTAGGTTTGTGTCCAATAGCAATAAAAAGTCCNNTGATTTTAATTTCCTCTTTTTCTCCAGTTTGATTATTTAAAATTCGTAGTCCTTCAACTACTTGATCNCCAAGNACCTCNTNAATCTCATGATTATATCGCAGATCTATNTTAGNGGTNTTTGTTACCCTGTGTTGCATTGCNTTAGAAGCTCTCATTTCACTTTTTCTTACCAACATAGTGACCTTNGANCAAATATTCGCTAAATAAGTAGCCTCTTCAGCAGCAGTGTCTCCTCCTCCNACAATTGCCACNTCCTGACCTTTATAGAAAAATCCATCACAAACAGCNCAAGCGGAAACTCCACCGCCACGAAGGCGTTGCTCACTNGGTAATCCTAANTATTTAGCAGTAGCTCCAGTGCTAATTATAATTGATTGAGCATNAATTTCAGTTCCATCTTCAACGAAAGCCTTATGTATNCCNCCAGCTTTATTTGAGAATTNCACTTTATNAATGTGTCCAATTCTTACCTCTGTTCCAAAACGNTCNGCTTGTTTTTGTAACTCAACCATCATTGTGGGTCCTTCCACNCCATCNGGATAGCCAGGGAAATTATCAACTTCTGTGGTAGTTGTAAGTTGGCCTCCAGGTTCCATCCCGGTGTACAACAAAGGATTTAAGTCTGCTCTTGCGGCATAAATTGCCGCAGTATAACCTGCAGGGCCACTTCCAATAATTAAGGTTTTAACTTTTTCCATACTAAGCAAAAATAAATCCAATTTTGAGGAATTAAAACATTAGTTAATATCTAATGATAAGTCGAGGTTAAAATAATTCAAGTTATTTAAATAAATTCCCAAAGAAACTTTTAGATTATATTTTTACGAAGATCTAAAGTACTTTCACTACACATTTGCTCCATCACCTGAGTAAGTTGAGTTTTTAAAATTGAAATGGTATGATCTCCACCCTTTCTACCCAAAGCAGATACACCATACATAAAGCTCCTTCCAAGAAAGGTAAAATCAGCACCTGATGCTACAGCTCTACTAATATCAGTTCCACTACGAATCCCACTATCCATCATTACTTTGATTTTATCACTGTACTGTGGGGCAATTGTTTTTAGGGAAGAGATAGTAGCCTGCCCCATATCTACTTGTCTACCCCCGTGATTTGAAATTATAATACCATCTAAACCTAATCGAATTGCCGTTTCAACATCTTTTTCGGATTCAACACCTTTGATGACCAGTTTGCCCTTCCAAAGGTCTCTTAATCTTTTGACCTTCTCTTCGTTCAGCCTTCCCTCAAATGTATCATTCATGAATTTTCCTAGCTGACTCAAATTAAGTTTTTTGGGCATATATGGTTTAAGCATTTCGAAATTGGGTTGTCCATTTAATAAGGTTTTTAATCCCCACTGTGGACGTTTCATTACCCTAAGAATATTCTGTAATGTCATTCTAGGAGGCATCGAAAGGCCATTCCTGATATCTCTTGGACGATAACCAAAGGAAGGAACATCTGAGAGTATTATCATAACAGGGCATCCAGCAATATCGATCCGGTTGATTATATCCTTGGTTACTTTGTCGTCTGCTGGATGATAGAGTTGAAACCAGGCTTTTCCCTCGGTAATTTCCGCTATTTTTTCATAACTGGCTGTAGTAACTGTACTTAGGACAAAAGGAATGTTGTGTTCATAAGCAGCTTTGGCAAGTATCTCAGGGGACTTGGGCCACATTAAACCCTGAAGTCCAACNGGTGCAATCCCAAAAGGGGCATCATATTCATGCCCAAAAAGTTTCGTCTTCAAATTGGCTCCTGAAAAAGGTACTAAGTAGCGAGGTTTCATTTCGACTTTTCTTAATTCATCAGTATTTTTATATAAGCTGATGTCTTCATTGCAGCCTCCATCTAAATATTCAAAAGCAAACTTGGGAATTTGTTTTTTAGCTTTAGCTCTCAAATCTTCAATTGATGGGTATCGAGGGTCGTAATGAATTTTTTTTCCCAATGATTATGATTTTTTACTTTGATATATTTTACTAAATATAATAAAAAGTACGCCACAACTAACCCAGGCAGGGAGCGTTAAGAAAGAAAGGAAAATTTCCTGAGATTGCGATAATCCAAAAAAGAAAACAAAGCTAATAAGCCATGCGAAAAATACAGATCTGTTAAAAGAAATATTATTTTTTTCTGCATAGTCCTTTACTACTCCATAACGATCAGCAAAAAAGTGTTCAAAGACAATTATTGCTCCTACAGGGGCTAAAATAAATCCGTAAACAGCAACGAAATCGAGTAATTTCATTGCAAAAGCAGGAAANATACCTGCTGTTGTTGCTAATANGCCTGCCAAAACAGTTGCTTTTGAAATCGATAACTTAGGAAGAATCGCTTGAAAAGCTAATCCTGATCTATATATAGTAGGGTTGGCAGTAGTCCAACCAGCGAGAACAACAGCAATAATACCAAACCACCCCAATGCATTATAAGCCAAAGGACCTGGAGCTACAGGTGGTGCAGATCCGTCTGCTAGGAAAGCAGCTGCTTCAGGTGTTTTTAAATAGACTGCATANAACAAGCTAGCGGCAATCCATGCCATGTAGTGTCCTACGTACATTCCTGCAGCTGTGGTCCAACCTGAANCCGGNGATTTAGCATATCTAAAAACAGAAAGATCAGACATTCCGATATGCATTGCAGCATTGCAAAACCATGACCATAACAATACATGCCAAAAAGTATATTTTGTTTGACCAGGAAAGGGTTCAGCTCCCTCACCCCAAATNGCNNTAAAATNAGAAAAATTATCAACTCCNAGCTGNCNTANAGCTACAAAACCACAAGCTAAAAANGCAAAGACAATNATTGGTGACATCCAATTGGCCGCTTNNGANACCATGTCATATCCTTTGCTTGCAATCCAGGTNGTCAANCCTCCTATAATAATTACNGTNATTANCCAGCTTANGCTATTAGGCATCACATCGGTTANTTTAGGCATTTCNANATNNGTNGGAACTCCAACAGCNGTNGCAGANACCGTAATCATNGCTCCTGCCAGAAAGCAAAANAATATACCNTTGGCAACATTATAAGCGGTGACCAACTTCTTCCCCGATATTTTTTCCAATTTAAAATAAAGTGTAAAGCGTTGTTGGACAGCAATATTAGCCGTTAAATAGCGCCAGCACAAGACAGCGAGGAGGTTTCCTAAAAGTAAACCTGCTAGCAAGTCAAAAGCACTTACGCCAACCGTCAGAAACAATGGGCCTATCATGAACTCAGTCCCAGCAGCATGTTCACCTGCATACATACCTAAAAAACTTTTCCAGCTCTTTAATTTATTCTCAGGAACAACCTCCCGTTCAAACTCAGAGCTTGTTTGTTTATTTGTTTTCATTCGTATTATTTTATTCTAAAAGATAGCAATTTTTGTGGTTTATAATTGATTTTTAAATTCCGCAACATATAGGATATTTTCTTTAAAAACTTTAAATTAACAATCTATAAATTATAAATGGAAAAAAATAAATACAATCACGTTAACTATTTGTGGGACAAAAAAAAGGAGGAGGCTCTGGGAGAAGACCAAGTAGCCCTTTTTTTATATCGCTCAAATATTTTAGGGGCTGACCTTAGAATCACCAATTTTGGTGGAGGAAATACCAGCTGTAAAACCATCGAAAAAGATCCAATTACCAATGACGAAGTTGAGGTCATGTGGATTAAAGGATCCGGGGGGGATATCGGAACGCTCAAAAGAAATGGGATTGCCGGTTTATATAACCAAAGACTTCACGATCTGAAAAAAGTTTATCGTGGTTTGGACTACGAGGATGAGATGGTTGCACTTTTCAATCACTGCATCTACGATTTAGATAGCAGGGCTCCCTCTATAGATACTCCTCTGCACGGATTACTTCCTTTCAAACATATCGATCACCTACATCCCGATGCTTTGATTGCTATTGCAGCTGCAGAGGATAGTGAGAAAATAACTAAAGAAATCTGGGGGGGTACTATGGGCTGGGTGCCGTGGCAAAGACCTGGTTTTGATTTGGGATTACAATTAGAAACCTGTTTAAATGAAAACCCAGGCATCCGAGGAATTGTTTTAGGAAGTCATGGTGTTTTTACTTGGGGAGATACCTCTTACGAGTCATATATCAATAGCTTAGAAGTAATTGAAGTAGCTTCTCAATATATAGAAGATAAAATTACTGAGAGAGGAGCTGTTTTCGGAGGTCAAAAAATGACTAGCCTTGAAAAGACCAAACGAACGTTACAGGCTTCAATACTTGCTCCAATTTTAAGAGGGCTATGCTCTTCTGAGCAAAATATGATTGGACATTTTACAGATGATCCTAAGGTNCTGGAATATATAAATAGCAATGATTTGAGGCGCTTAGCTCCAATGGGAACATCTTGTCCAGATCACTTTTTAAGAACAAAAATAAAGCCACTTATTTTAGCATTAAATCCNGAGGAAGACCTCACGAATCCTTCTGAAGTTCTGAAAAAAATCACCCCNTCTTTTGAGCAATATCGTAAGGATTATAAACAATACTATAACGAATGTAAGCACTCTGATAGTCCTGATATAAGAGATGCCAATCCTGTGGTAATACTCTACCCTGGAGTGGGGATGTTTACTTTTGCAAAAAATAAACAAACTGCNCGAGTGGCTNGCGAGTTTTATGTCAATGCAGTGAATGTCATGCGAGGTGCNGAGGCCATTTCCAAATACACCTCACTGCCGCGTCAAGAAGCTTTCGATATCGAATATTGGTTGTTAGAAGAAGCCAAACTCCAACGGCAACCTAAGGAAAAACCTTTGTCTAGAAAAGTAGCTTTAATNACTGGCTCAGGAGGAGGAATTGGTCGAGCCATAGCAGATAAATTAATTACTGAGGGAGCAAATGTAGTTTTTACTGATATTTCAGAAGATTACCTTAAAGAGGCAACGGCTCAATATAGTCCTGATCAAGCAATTGCTTGTAAATGCGATGTAACAAGTGCGGAGAGTATTGCATCAGCAGTTCAAAAGGCATCACTTCAGTTTGGCGGTTTAGATATNGTTGTGCATAGCGCAGGTTTGGCTATTTCAAAACCTGTTGAAGATACAACTGAGGCCGATTGGGATTTGCTTCAGGATGTATTAGTAAAAGGACAGTTTTTGGTGTCTAGAGCAGCTGCTAATATTATGAGAAAGCAAAATTTAGAAGGAAATATTATAAATATAGTAAGTAAAAACGGATTAGTTTCTGGCCCTAATAATGCGGGCTATGGAACTGCAAAAGCTGCTCAAATGCATATGTCACGATTGTTAGCTTCGGAATTAGCTCCTGATCAAATTCGGGTCAATGCCGTTAACCCTGATGGAGTGATTATTGGAAGTAAAATTTGGGAAGGTGATTGGGCAGAAGGTAGAGCAAAAACCTATGGTATCACTGTAGCGGAATTACCTGAATTTTATGCCAAAAGAAATATTTTAAACAAAATCATCAGACCTGAAGATATTGCCAACGGCGTTTTTGCATTCTTGGCAGTATTAGACAAAAGCACTGGTAATATCATAAATGTTGATGGAGGAGTTCCTAATGCTTTTGTAAGGTAAATAGAAAATTTAACCAATGCTGAACAAAGAAAAAATAGCGTCTTTTAATGAGTCTTATTTAGTATCACACAAGCAAAACTTGAGTTTCTTAGGAGAAAATTTATCTAAAAAAAACCTTGATCTAAATANCGTTATTAATAAAGTTAGTGATTTTCAGATTGCAATTCCNAGTTGGGCATTAGGTACAGGGGGTACCCGATTTGGAAGATTCCCTCAGGGGGGAGAGCCCAATACACTTGAGGAAAAAATTAAAGATGTGGGATTGCTTCATGCATTAAATCAATCTAGTGGCGCAATAAGTTTGCATATTCCNTGGGATATCCCAGAGGATTATAATAAAATGAAATCCCTTGCACAGGGGTTAGATATAAAGTTTGACGCTGTTAATTCCAACACATTTCAGGATCAATCTGGAAGTGTTCATTCCTACAAGTTTGGTTCACTGAGCCATATTGATAAAGTAGTTAGAAAAGAAGCAATTCAACACAATAAAGAAGTAATTGATCATGGAATAAAATTAGGGTCAAAAGCATTGACAGTCTGGTTGGCTGATGGAACTTCCTTTGCAGGACAACAAAGTTTTAGAGGTGCTTTTCAGCGAACTTTGGAATCTCTCCAAGATATATATACTCATTTACCAGCTGATTGGAAATTACTTATTGAATACAAACCTTACGAACCTAA
>NHFW02000018.1 GCA_002171295.2 Flavobacteriaceae bacterium TMED121 | reverse complement strand
TAAATAGTTGATTTTTTTGGATCATCATATCACCATTAGGACCAAATCTTTTTTCCTGAAGCGAAACAATCTCTGAGGCGAAATCCCTAATCTCTAGCTCACGATCTTCAATTAGTTCTGGGGTTAGAAGTATTTTTTCAACAGTAAATTGATCTTGAATTTGTTTGAGTTTGATTTTTTTTAATTCAATTTCTTTTTTCCACTGAGAGATTTTTTCATCTAGCAGCATATTTGCAGTACTAAACTCCTTATTTTTGTTCAATATGACATCCATATCAATATAAGCAATTCGAGCTCCCCTTTGACCATGAAGTATTGAGGGGATTACAAAAAGTATGAATACCAACTTAAAAATTCTTTTCATTTTATTGCTAAGATTATGCTATAAATTGATAACGACAAAAACAAATAAATATTTTAATTCTAAATCTAGAAAATTTTAGAATTGTTGTCCAATGATGAAATGAGTTTCCCAACCATTAGGTTCGTTAGCCCCCGTCGGATTGTCAAATCCATACCCGAAGTCAATTCCTAAAAGTCCAAATGCGGGCATGAAAATTCTTACACCCATACCGGCCGATCGTTTTGAATTAAAAGGATTAAAATCCCTGAAATTATTATATCCATTCCCAGACTCCAGAAATGATAATGCGAATATTGAAGCACTTGGCTTTAATGTCAAAGGATATCTAAGCTCTACAGTAAATTTATTGTAGATTAAGGAGCCATCTTGACTCGAAAGCGATTGATTTTTATATCCCCTTAGTGCAATTGTTTCTCGTCCATCTAATGCATAATTTTGCATTCCATCTCCACCCAAGTAAAANCTTTCAAAGGGGATGTTTCCTCTTTCATTGTTGTAAGCTCCAATAAAACCAAAGTCTGTCTGGGTTTTAAGAACTAATTTTCCTATTAATGTTGTGTACCATTCCCCGTTAAACTTAAGTTTGTAGTACTCTAACCATCTAAATTTTTCTTGATCAATTTTCTCCGTATTAGGATTGCCATTCGAAAGTTGAAACGCTTTTTGACTTTCTAAACTCGAATAATCCACTCCACTTATTAGAGAATATGGAGGGGTTAGCTTAGCGCTTATGGTAAATTTTGAGCCTCCTATTGGGAAGATTGGATTTGTAAAGGTATTATTTCTGGATAGCGCAATAGTATAGGATAAGTTATTAGCCTGNCCNTCACCAAAAGTAAAAAGGCCCGTGTAATAGTTATTTAGATCATAATACTGGTAGGCAATTGCCTGCGAAAGGGTGAAAAAGTCGTCAGGAACTTTAAGTCTTTTTGCCAATCCAAGAGTAAGGCCACTAATTTGAAAATATTGGCTTTTATCGGCTCGACCAGTGAAGAAGTCATATCTGTATTGAACCGTATGTGATAAAGAAGTAGAAAATTGAACAGGTTGTCTTCCACCCAACCAAGGTTCTGCAAAACTAAAACTATAAGTACTATAAAACTGACTTGCTTGTAACCTAAGACTTAAACTCTGTCCATCTCCCATTGGGAGCGGCTTGTATGTATCTAGGTTAAAAATATTTTTCATAGAAAAATTATTGAATGAAAGTCCAAGAGTTCCAATAAAGCCACCACCGCCATAACCTCCCTGTAGCTCAATTTGGCTTGCACCCGCCTCTGTTAAACCATATTCTATGTCGACTGTTCCTGCATTTGGATCTACATTTTTAAAGTCAGGATTTATATTTTCAGCATCAAAAAAACCTAGTTGACCTAATTCTCTTACAGTTCTAACAACCATATCTTTACTATANAATTCACCAGGTTTTGTTCTCAACTCTCTATAAATAACGTGGTCATTGGTCTTTGTGTTTCCAACTACAGATATTTTATTGAATTGGGCAATTTTTCCTTCATTAACTCTTATTTCAAAATTGATTGTATCATTTTCTGCACTTACTTCAACTGCATTAATACTAGAAAATAAGTAGCCGTTATTTTGATATAAGTTTGATAGATCATTGGCGTCAGGTTTTTCGTCTGCAATACGTTTTTTAAGAAGTACACCGTTGTAGGCATCTCCTTTTTTTATTCCAAGAATTTGTGCTAATTGAAAGTCACTGTATATTGAGTTTCCTAGAAAATTAATGTCTCCAAAATAATATCTATTACCTTCTTCTATCTTAAAATCAATTGAAAGTGTATTGTCATCGTTCATTCTCATACTATCCTTTAATATTCTTGCATCACGATAACCCTTTTCTTTAAAAAAATCTAATAGATTTTGTTTGTCTTCAGCATATTCGTCTTCAAGTAATTTGGATTTTTTCCAAAAACGCAATGGGAAACGTTTTTTCGTTTTTTTTAGTTTAGACCTAAGTTTTTTGTCATTAAAAATCTTATTTCCTTCAAAATTAATCTCTTTAATTTTTACTCTTTCTCCTAAGTCTACATTAACCAACATCTTAAATGTATTACTCTTTAAAGAATCTTCAATCATATTAAAATTAACTTTAGTATTAATAAATCCATCTTTTTTAAATTTATTAATAATGTAGTTTTTTGTATTAGTTAAAAAACTTTCNGAGAGTTTTTTTCCTGGTGAAAGTTCCGTTTCATCAACTAGNGGATCTATTTTACCAGACTTAAGNCCGGTAATTTTTACCTCTCCAAGAGTAGGAAGCTCCTCTATTTCTATTTCAAGCCCAACCCTATCTCCATCAAATTTTGTTATGTAAAAATTTATATCACTAAACAGTTGTAGGTTCCAAAGTTTATTTATTATGCTACTAATTTCATCACCTGGAATATTTATTTTTTGCCCTTTTCTAAGTTGACTATATGAAATTACAGTTTGGTCGCTGAAAGTTTTTATGCCACTAACCGATATTGTGTCTATAGTATAAAGTTTTCCTTTGACAAATTCATCCAGGTTTTGTGCTTGGGAAAAAATAGTTCCCAATAAAAAGACCGAACATAAAAATAAACCTGTCTTAAATAAATAATTATTTAAGAAGCTGCTCACCCGTTTTTCCAAATCTACGTTCTCTTTTTTGGTAATTTATTATTGCTTTGTGCAAATGTCTCTTATTAAAATCTGGCCATAGCACTTTTGAAAAATACAATTCGGCGTAAGCAATTTGCCACANCAGAAAGTTACTAATACGCTTTTCCCCGCTTGTTCTAATAAGCAAGTCCACATCTGGTAAATTTTGCGTGTAAAGATGCTCATTTATAATGGATTGGTCAATTTTTTCGGGAGAAATTATATTATTTTTAACTTTGATTGCTAACCGTTTAAATGTACTAGCAATTTCCTCTCTTCCNCCGTAACTGAGAGCAAGTGTCAAAGTCATCTGATTGTTATTTTTAGTTTTTTTTATCACATAATTCAATTCGTCCTGAACTATGTTTGGTAATTTATCAATATTACCAATAACATTCAATTTAATTCTATTTTTNAGAAGCTTTTCGAATTCATTTTTTAAACTATTNACTAATAATTTCATTAATACNCCAATTTCTTCTGATGGACGATTCCAATTCTCTGTTGANAAAGCATAAAGAGTAAGGTGTTTTATTTTCAAATCAACAGCCTCTTCAACTACTTTTTGGACAGCCTTAACACCGTTTCTATGGCCAAAAATTCTTTTTTTACCTTTTTGCTCGGCCCAACGTCCATTGCCATCCATAATAATAGCTAAATGGCTTGGAATGTCATTTTTNTTATCTATCATAATCATTCTTTGCAGTAACAAGGCAGATCGCCAAAGGTAAATGAAATTGTTAAACCTGTGAAAACATACCAATCATTATTGTTAATGTTTCCAAATTCATTCCCATTAGGCACTCCAGCATCAGATTTAGGATAGCTTCCGTCCAAATTATCGGAAAAGGTATATCTAGCTCCAATTTCCATTCCGAGTATTAATATTGGAGAAATGTTAGCTTTAAGCCCAATTATCATGGGAAGAGAGATATTACTGCCTTTTGCATAGTCTATATTTTCAAGTGTATTTGGATCATGATAAAACAAATCATATTTGATATATCCCACTCCTAGAAATAAATAGGGGGTAAGTAATTTATCTGACCCATGTAAATTAAAATCAACAAAATTTATTTCAGCACCTGTGGAAAACTCCAAAATTGAATTTTCGAACCTATACCTTCTCATAAATCTAGCAAAATCATTGGGGTTATAATCACTTTTTTTAATAGAGGTATACATTAAATTAGCACGTAATGAATAACGCGTAGTTCGATTCCACTTATAAATCAACCCTAAGCCAGGGTTTTCAGGAAATATATAATTTGAAGAGCCTACATCGCCCACATAGTTAGCTCCTCCTATAAATATTCCAATTTCATGGTATTGAGAGTGAACAATGTATTGTGTTAAAACAATAACAAAAAGCAACCAATTTTTTTTCATTTAACAGCACAAGTAATCAGACCAGCCAAAAATTTTGCTGAGAAACACTAGTTATAATCTAAAACTAAGAAAAGTCATTTTTATTGTCTGTTTCGAGTATCTAGTCCCCAAAAAAGCTTGTTGCGGAGTGTTTTGAAATAATTATTTCCAATGAGTTCAACGGTAAAGACAGGAAAAGATGCTTTTTTAATTGTTATAAGTGTCCCGTTTTCCACAGTAAAAATCCTCGAATCTAAAGACATGAGATGTCCTTCACCTCTTCCGTCCACACTGATTTTTATGGAAACTTTATCTGGAACTACCAAGGGTCTGATATTAAGATTGTGTGGGGCTATCGGATTGAGAATAATTCCTTTTGTTTCAGGAGTTAAAATCGGACCATTACTACTCAATGAGTAGCCTGTTGAACCGGTAGAGGTTGCAATTATAAGTCCGTCAGCCCAATAAGTTGTAAGATATTCCTCATTGATTTTAGTCTGAATACTTAACATTGAGGTGGTATTCATNCTATTAATACTAATTTCGTTTAAGGCAAATGAAAATGAATTATTAAGAGCATGATTAGTATCGGAAAGCTCAACAGATAGTAAGCTTCGCTCTACCAGTTTGAATTTTTTATCAAAAAATTCGTCTAAAGCCTCATTTAGTGTTTCTTTTTGCAAACTTGTCAAAAAACCCAATCGTCCTGTATTGATACCTAAAATTGGGATCTTAGAGTCTTTAACAAACGTAATTGAGCGAAGTAATGTTCCGTCACCCCCAATGGAAAATAAAAAATCAATATCTGAGTCGATTGTCCCTGAAGCGTCAAATTGAGCGTGATCAATTGGCTTGGAGATGTATTCAATTAATCGATTATCCANATCGAGCCTATGACCTTTTTTTTCTAAATATGAAATAGCAGCTAAAGCATACTCAATAGTAGCAGAGGTATCAAAAGCACAAAATATGGCTATTTTCATCAAGCTTAATTTCGTTGTAAAATTACGAAACTTTATTTGGCTGGGCTTTTGATTCACGAAATTTAGAAGATGCCAGAAGAAGTTCTTAATTTTGAACTTAAAATAGTAATATGACCCAGCTAAGTGTAAACATCAATAAAATTGCTACTTTAAGGAATTCTAGGGGAGGGAATGTTCCCAANCTACTTTCAGTAGTTGTTGACCTGCAAGGTTATGGAGCCCAAGGAATTACGATTCACCCCAGACCAGACCAACGCCATATCAAATATAATGATGCCTTGGCATTACCTGAAGTTTTGACTACCGAATTTAATATCGAAGGAAACCCCATTACCAAGTTTGTTGATTTGGTGAATCGTATAAAACCCCATCAGGTCACCCTTGTACCCGATGGAGAAAATGCCGTTACCTCAAATGCGGGATGGGACACCATAAAACACCGAGATTTTTTAAACGAAGTCATCAGTGAATTTCAAGGCAAGGGAATCAGAACTTCTATTTTTGTGGATCCAGACGAAAAAATGGTTGAGGGTGCAAAAGCAACTGGAACTGATAGAATTGAGCTCTACACCGAAGCCTATGCCAAGAACTACCCACAAAATCCTGAAAAAGCCATTGCACCGTATGTAAAAGCAGCTAAAGTTGCCAATAAGCTAGATATTGGAATCAATGCAGGCCATGACTTAAATTTAGAAAATACGGCTTTCTTCGCCAAAAATATCCCCCAACTTTTGGAAGTTTCCATCGGTCATGCGCTGGTTAGCGAGTCACTTTATTTGGGCTTTGAAAATATCATTCCCATGTATCTTCAACGACTGGCCTAATGGAGCTATTGCATAGCAATATTATTGGAAAGGGAGAAAAAAAATTAATTATTCTTCACGGTTTTTTGGGGATGGGAGACAATTGGAAGACCCATGCTAAAAACCTAGCCGAAAAAGGCTATTGTGTTCATTTAATTGACCAGAGAAATCATGGAAGGAGTTTTTGGAGTGATGATTTTAGCTACCAGTTCATGGTTGAGGACCTAAAGACTTATACGGATCATCATCAAATAGCCTCTGCAATTCTTTTAGGACATTCCATGGGTGGAAAAACAGCTATGAATTTTGCCTTGAAATATTCTCAACTTGTTGAGAAACTAATTATTGCCGATATTTCACCTAAATATTATGCACCACACCACCAGAATATTTTAGCAGGTTTAGCGAGTCTTGATTTTCAAGTTATTCGATCAAGAAAAGGGGCAGAGGAGCAATTATCAAATTACATCAGTGATTTTGGAATCCNACAGTTTTTGTTGAAAAACCTTCACTGGCTTAAGAATGGTAAATTGGGCCTGAGGATAAATATCGGAGTTCTAAAAAATAGTGGGGAAGCCATTGGACAAGCAGTCAATTGCGATAAAGTTTTTGATAAACCCACCCTATTTATGATCGGATCCAACTCAAATTATNTAGATAAAANTAANGATAATCATATGATTACAAGTTATTTTCTTAAAACAGAAATGATCGAAATTAAAGATGCAGGGCATTGGCTTCATGCAGAACAACCAAAGCTTTTCTTCGATCACTTAACCTCCTGGATAGGTTGAATTGTTTACATTTTTACATTCAAGCTCAAAAATGTTATAAAATATAACAAATTGTAAAGGGATATATGGCTAAACTTAAATTTGGCAATAATCTTATGGAAACAATCATTCGAAAAGCAGAAAAATCTGATACTGAGGCAATTTTTTTATTGATTCAAGAACTTGCTGTTTTTGAAAGAGAGCCTAATGCCGTAATTATAAATAAAAAAACTATTAAAAAACACGGTTTTGGAAAACAGCCTTTGTTTCAGTGCTTTGTTGCCGAAATCAATAAAAAGGTTGTCGGAATTGCCCTTTTTTACCCCAGATACTCTACATGGAAAGGCCCCACTTTACATTTGGAAGACCTGATTGTAACCGAAGAAATGAAAGGTAAAGGAATCGGATCAATGCTGTACACTGCTTTCCTAGAATATGCCGACAAAGTCGGGGTGGAGAGAGTAGAATGGGCAGTCCTTGACTGGAATCGTCCAGCGATTACTTTTTATCAACAAAGTGGAGCAAAAGTATTGAGTGATTGGAGAACTGTTCAAATGGATAAAAAAAGTATACAAAATTATGTTTATAAAATAAATTAAATAAATGAAGATATTCAAGTTTGGGGGGGCTTCCGTAAAAGATGCCGATGGGGTCAGAAACATTTTAAGCGTTTTAAAACATACTGGTTTTGACAATACTTTGATTGTGGTGTCTGCTATGGGAAAAACCACCAATGCCTTAGAAAATGTCGTTCACAGCTATTTTGAGAATAAAGAACAGTTCCCTAAAAAACTCGAGGCAGTTCGTTCCTATCATCATCAAATTATAGCAGGTCTTTTTAGTGATGAAAAAGTCCTAGTCACAGAAAAAATCGATTCTCTTTTTGATGGAGCTTTAGGCTTTTTATTTGATAATACTGTTGATAACTACAGTTTGGTTTATGATCAAGTAGTCAGCATAGGAGAATTGGTTTCCTCTATTATCATAAGTTATTACATGAGACATGAAGATATTGAAAATACATGGTTGGATGCAAGAAAATGTGTCAAAACCGATACCTACTACCGAGATGCAAATTTGGACTGGGAAAAGACCAAAACTGAAATTCTAACAATGGTCAAGGGAAACAGCACACTGATTTCTCAAGGATTCATCGGCAGTGCCCCCAATGGAATGACTACTACCCTTGGTCGCGAAGGCTCTGACTATAGCGCAGCGATTTTTGCGTATGCTATAGTGGCAGATTCTGTAACCATCTGGAAAGATGTTCCTGGTGTTTTAAATGGAGATCCCCGAGAATTTGAAGATACGGTATTGCTAAATCAAATTTCCTATCGCGAGGCAATTGAACTGGCTTTCTATGGTGCTTCTGTAATTCACCCCAAAACCCTTCAGCCACTTCAACGTAAAGAAATTCCATTGTACGTTAAATCTTTTGAAAANCCTGAAAATACTGGTACAGTAGTTTCAAAAGGAAAGATCCTAGAACCATATGTTCCCTGCTATATTGTCAAAAAAAATCAAACCTTACTCAAATTGTCTTCCAAAGATTTTTCCTTTATCATAGAGGATAACATCAGTGAGATTTTTGCTCTATTGCACCAATATAAGATGCGGGTAGAAATGATCCAAAACTCCGCTATCAGTTTTTCTATTTGTATCTTCAATAAATATAGTAAGCTAGAATCATTAGTCAATGCACTAAATGCAAAGTTTAATGTAAAAGTTACTGATCAGGTTGCCCTTTACACCATTCGTCATTTTGATAAGCCCGCTATCAACTTTATCAAAAATAAGGTGGGCAGTATTCTCCTAGAACAGAGAACAACAGATACTGCCCAATTTGTGGTAATGGATTAAAAAAATATTTTTTTAATCTTTTCCACTATGGTAGTTGCTAGTTTGATCTGACTTTCACGAGTCCATCCTCCTACATGCGGGCTGAGGATTACATTTTTGGCTTGTATTAAATATTCCAGGGCTAATGGTAGTTTGTCATCATTAAAAATGGAAGAAAAGGATCTGGTTTCATATTCCAAAACATCCAATCCTGCACCCATAATTTTTCCGGATTGCAATCCCGTTACTAGATCCTCTGTAACCACAGCAGAACCTCTAGCAGTATTCAACAACCAAAAAGAGTGGTTCATTTCTTCGATAAATTTATAATCAATAATCCCTCTTGTTATAGGTGTATGAGGCGTATGAATACTAATTACCTCGCTTTTAGTCATAAGTTCTTCCATACTTACCTGTAATGCGTTTTCATCCCCGACATTATCTAAAATATCGTAGCATAGCGTTGATACATCGAAACCAGAAACTCTTTGGGCAAAACTTTTTCCAGTATTTCCATAACCTATAATCCCAATTGTTCTCCCACTGAGTTCCCAGCCTCGATGCCCATCCCTGTCCCATTGACCCGCTTGAATAGACTCGTGACCTGCTTTAAGATTATTCATCAACCCAAGTAACATTCCTACGCAGTGTTCCCCCACCGCATTTCGATTGCCTTCAGGTGCATTAATCAAGTAGATATTCCTGTTTTTAACAGCTTGAACATCAATATTTTCTATCCCTGCACCAACACGACCAATAAATTTTAAATTTTTGGCATGCAATATAAATGTCTTATCTATTTTGAATTTACTTCGAAGAATAAGGCCATCATATGCACCAATTTTAGCGAGTACTTCCGGTAAGCTATCATTAAAAGCCAAATCATTTTGAAAGCCCAAAAGATCAAGTCCTTTNGTCAGGGAGGGATGATTCTCTTCAATGTGTAAAACTTTCATTTTCATAAATTAAAATCCCAAAAAGACTTTAGCCATGTAGAAAAAAAAGAAAATNCCAAAAATATCATTGGCAGTAGTTATAAAAGGGCCTGTAGCAATCGCAGGGTCAATCCCTCTTTTGTTTAAAATAATAGGGACAAAAGTACCGACCAATGCTGCGATAATNATTACCCCCATCATGGCTCCGGCAATGGTGAGNCTTATGATAAGGTCTTGATTNATAATGAAACCAAATAAAATAAGAATTAANNCCAGNGCTAGTCCATTAATAAGACCCAAGCCNATTTCTTTAAANAGTAGNGGGAGCAANGACCCNNTCACTACNTTATTGGCCANTCCNTGAACTATGATCGCNGAGGATTGAACACCAACATTTCCAGCCATAGCTGCNATNAGTGGNGTNTAAAAAAATAAACTNCGTAATTCAGGTAATTCCATTATNTTTTCAAAGTCTTGAAGAATAAAAACACCTCCNAAACCACCAAGTAATCCCAGAAANAGCCAAGGTAATCGAGCTTTTGTAAGCTCAAAAATACCATCATTAGCTTCAACATCATTCGATATTCCAGCCGCCAACTGGTAATCTTTTTCTGCTTCTTCTTTAATGAGGTCAACGATATCATCAATCGTAATTCTTCCCATTAATTGTTTTTTATTATCCACTACAGGAATGGCTTCCAGATCGTATTTTGACATAATATCAGCAACTTCTTCTCCTGGTTGATCAACTGTTACCGCATCAACTTGGGGAATATAAATATCTTTCACAATTGCCCTAGAATTAGCNGTTATCAAGTCTTTTAAAGAAAGTCTTCCTTTAAGAATATTGTATTCATCTACAACATATATGGAATGGACTCTGGTAACCTCCTCAGCTTGGGAACGCATTTCGTTTAGACATTTCAAAACACTGAGATTCTCTTCTACTTTCACCAATTCCTTTGCCATTAAACCTCCTGCAGTATTTTCTTGATATGTAAGCAGCTCGCGAATATCTTCAACGTGGTCAGAATCTGTAATTTGAGACATGACAATTTCCTGCCTATCTTCGGGCAGTTCTGCAATAAGATCAGCAGCGTCATCTGTATCGAGCTCTTCGATTTCTTCTGCAATCTCTTTAGCAGAAAGTTTTTCTAGTATTCCCTCTCTTATGTCTTCATCTACCTCTGCAAGGGCATCAGCTGTCTTCTCGCTATCAAGAAGTTTGACAAGATAAGTAGCCTGTTCAGTTGAAAGTTCGTAGATGACTTCTGCAATATCTGCGTAATGCAAATCTTTTAATNTTTTACGCAGCCGCTTATCAGAGCCTTTATTGATAAGCTCCTTTATGGCATCTATACCTGAATTACTGATTTCAAACTTTGGCATTTTCCACTTTTTTTGTCAGCGCGATGAATTCGTCTCCAGATAATTTTTCCGGTCGCAGGTCAAAGATACTATCTTCTAAAATATATTTTGGAATGCCAAGNCTTTTAAGGCTATTTCTTAGGGTTTTTCTGCGCTGTTGAAAACTTAGTTTTACGACTTTAAAGAGTAGTCTTTCATCGAAATCTTTAGATAAATTTGTTTTTCTCGTTAGAGCAATTACCCCAGAATCTACTTTTGGAGGAGGTGAAAAGACTAATGGAGCTACACTGAAAAGGTACTCAGTATGATAGAAAATTTGACAAAGCACTGATATGATACCATAGGCTTTACTCCCTGGTTTTTCACAGATTCTTTTGGCTACTTCTTTTTGNAACATTCCNCAAANAAAAGGAATTNGATNNCTGTTTTCAAGTGTNTTAAATACTATTTGACTTGAAATATTGTAAGGGAAATTTCCAATAATTGAAAAGTTTTCCTGTCCAAAAAAAGTTTTCAATTCCATTTTAATAAAATTTCCAGAGATAATTTTATTTTTCAATATTGGAAATTTTTCGATTAAGAAACTTACAGCCTCATTATCAATTTCTATAAGTTTTAAATTGATTTTTTTTTTGATTAAAAAGTTTGTTAATACCCCCATTCCTGGACCGATCTCTAAAACATTTTTTCCATGATTTATAAATGGCTGATTAGTGATTTTTTCTGCGATATTTAAATCATTCAAAAAGTGTTGTCCTAACTTTTTTTTTGGAGTTACAGCTTTCATACTTTTTTAATTATGATTTAAAGTTGTAGGCTAAATATAGTAACCATTTACCTAATTAAATTATTAGGGAGTAATAGAAGATTTGAATAAAACTTTTGTATTTAAGAATATCACTTTTAGTCAATCATTTCAAACCCAGTATAAGCTATCAAAGCTTTGGGCATTCTAATCCCACCCTTCACTTGAAAATTCTCAAGTAGTCCAGCAACTACTCTAGGGATGGCAAGTGAACTTCCATTTAAAGTATGAACTAAAGCTTTTTTCCCTTTACCATCTTTATATCTTATTTTAAGCCGTTCTGCCTGAAAACTATTAAATGTGGATACAGAACTGACTTCTAACCANCGCTCTTGANCTGCTGAATAAACCTCAAAATCAAAAGTTAAGGCTGAGGTGAAGCCTAAATCTCCCCCACATAACTTTAATACCCTGTANGGCAATTCTAATTCAGTTAAAATATTTTTTACATGATCTACCATTCCACTCAGGGCACCTCTGGAATTATCAGGTTTTTCAATTCTGACGATTTCGACTTTATCAAATTGATGTAGTCTATTCAGTCCTCTAACATTTGCTCCATAGCTACCAGCCTCTCTTCTAAAGCAGGGAGTATATCCAGTCATACAGATTGGAAGCTNCTTNTCATTAAGTAATTTATTTCTATANATATTNGTTAATGGAACTTCCGCNGTTGGAATTAGATACAAGTTATCTTCTTTAATGTGATACATNTGNCCTTCTTTATCNGGAAGTTGGCCNGTTCCAAATCCNGATAATTCATTAACTAGGTNTGGAACTTGATATTCTTTGTAACCAGCATCAATATTTTTATCTAGAAAATATTGAATCAGCGCTCTTTGAAGTTGAGCCCCTTTTCCTTTATAAACAGGGAATCCAGCGCCAGTAATTTTACTTCCAAGATCAAAATCAATTAGATCGTATTTTTCGGCTAATTCCCAATGCGGTAATGCCTTGTGACGAAACTTAGGTGTTGAGCCTGAACAAAAAACTTCTTCATTATTCTCATCTTTATTTCCTGAGGGTACNATATCCTCTGGAATNTTTGGAATTTGAGTTCTTAAGNANATTAACTCTCTTTGNGTCTTTTNTATCTGTTCCTGNAAATCTTTTGTGACTATTTTCAAGCTNGAAGTCTCTATTTTTANGTTATTAGCNTCAACTTTTTTACCTGATTTAAATAATATGCCTATATCTTTTGCCAGTTGATTACTTTTTGAAAGAACCTTATCTAATTTAGTTTGGAGGGCGCGAAGATTTTGATCAATTTCGAGGATTTGATCAATAAGTTCGGGGTGTAAAAATTTTCTCTTGGCTAGACCTTCTTTGGCTTTGATCCGGTTTTCTCTGAGGTAAAAAAGCGATAACATGTCATTTAATTTTTCATTACAAAGGTATGGGAAAGCATTGGATTTATTATTAAACTAGAGGTATTGTGGGATCAATTTTTGACAATGCTTCTTATCAACATCTAATTGGATCTTAAGTTTTTCAATAGATTTAAACTTTTTTTCTTCTCTAATTTTTTCTAATATTTCAAGAGTCATTTCATGTCCATATAGGTTTCCATTAAAATCAAATAAATGCGTTTCTATCTGATTATTTTTAGCTGATATTGTTGGTCTAATCCCAATATTCATCATTCCAAAATACGTTTGTTTTTTTAGCTTTGTCCTTGTAAGGTAGACTCCATTTTGAGGCTTGAGCTTATACTTTTCAAATATTTTTAAGTTAGCTGTAGGATAGCCTATTTTTCTTCCCAATTCATCCCCTTTAATTATCTTTCCAGATAAATTAAATGGTCGGCTGAGGAATTTATTAACTAATTTAAAGTCCCCACTTCTTATAGCTTTGCGGACTTTAGTTGAACTTACCGAAATCGATTCAATATCTTGGGCAGGAATTTCATCAACCTTAAAATTATAATCTAAACCANAACTTTTTAGGGTTTTTACAGTAGCTTCTCTATTTCGGCCAAAACGGTGATCATAACCAATCATCAATTTTGATACTTTTAGACTGTTTACCAANATATCTCTTGTAAATTTTATGGCTGACATTCTAGAAAAATCCTTTGTGAAAGGCTGAATAATCAAAACTTCTACTCCTAATTTTTTGAAAATTTTTTTCTTTTCGTTTATGGTATCTATCATCTTAATATTAGAGTCTTTTTGCAAGACCATACGAGGATGGGGAAAAAAAGTAAGTAATATCGAAAGTAAATTTTCTTTTTCTCCCTTTGCTACCATATCAGTTATAATTTTCCTATGTCCAATGTGAACTCCGTCGAATGTTCCAATCGTTACAATTGATTCCCTTGAGGGTTTGTATTCCAGTATGTTTTCAAATACTTGCATCTAAAATAGAAGTCCGACTTCAAAAGTACATTATAATTGCTTTAAGTTTTGTGGTCTTTTTTTTTTAATTTAAAGGAAAAATAATTGCATTGGTTATTCGACGAGTAATATTACTCTTTCTGTTCATTTTTTTATTTTTATTTAATGAGATCCAAGCCCAAGATTATTGGTCTAAAGCTGATAAAGAAATACTCTTACTTCAACCATTTCAACCTAGGGAAGATTGGCATTATTTATCATTGGATAATGATAAATTAAATGCCTCGTTAATTACTAAAAATATTTCTACCTCCAAGGCTCAGGAAAACAATATATCGATTGAGCTTCCTAATGAAAAGGGAATTGAAGAAACATTTTCATTAACTCCTGTTGCTGTTTTATCTCCCGAACTAGCTAGACAATTTCCTAGGATCAAAACNTATGTAGGNAGGAGTAAAATCCGACCAGATGTATCTGTAAGAATTTCATATACACCNATAGGAATCAATGCTTGGATACGTTTTCCAGACGGAAAAAATAGATTTATTCAACCGATTGGTAATAATAGAAGTTACTTGTCTTATTTACGATCAGATACTAATACGATTAATAGTTTTGAATGTACTACTCCATTGGATCATAATTGGAATATAGAAGAAAAATTAAAACGACGGGGAAGTAGTTTTAGAACCTCAGATAGCCACCTCAAAACATTCAGGTTAGCCATTTCTACTTCTGGAGGATACACTTCATTTTGGGGAGATAACGATCCAAGTAATGGCAGTAATAAAGAAGATGCTTTTGCTGCGGTAGTTAGTACCATTAACCGAGTTAATGAGATTTTTGAAAATGAATTAGGAATTCACTTGGAGTTGGTAAACGGTTTGGATTTAATTTATGACGATCCTGATAATGACCCCTATACTGATGATTTTGGATCTGAGGTTCAAGAAACCCTTGATGAGGTATTAGGCTCTCAGAACTATGATATTGGTCACTTATTCGCATATTCTACTGCAAGCGGTGGGGGTAATGCTGGTTCAGTAGGTAATGTCTGCATAGATAATAAAAAAGGATCTGCTTATAGTTATCATCCCTTTGAGGGATCATTTAATGATCCTTTTTTGAGCGATCATTTTGATATCGATTATGTAGCCCATGAAATAGCTCATCAATTTGGGGCGTTTCACACTTTTGGTTATGAAAATGAATTTGAGGGAGTAAGCTCAGAGCCTGGCAGTGGTTCAACTATAATGGGTTATGCCGGAATTACTGGATCGGACAATGTACAAAAGCATAGTGATCCTTATTTTCATTATCATAGTCTAAAAAATATAAATGATTATGTTCAAAATCAGACTTGTTATACCTCATCTTTAATCGAAAACAATCCNCCNACAGTAAATGCTGGTGCAGATTATACTATCCCAATTGGGACTCCATATGAATTGAAGGCAACTGCTAGCGATCCTGATAATTTAAAATTGTATTACTGTTGGGAGCAATTGGATAGTGGGGAAGTAGGAACTAATAATTTTGGACCTAATTTTCATTTGGGTAGTCAGGCTCGTTCNCTNCCACCAACTGAAAGCGNTATAAGGACNATTCCAAGNATGGAGNCAGTTTTGGATGGAAAACTGACAGAAACGAATCCTNCAATTGGAAGTAATTGGGAAACAGTTTCAAATATTGAAAGAACNCTAACATGGGGTGTAACTGTTNGNGATTATTTTCCTGCTTTAGCNAATGGAAANGGTAAAACTACTTCTGACGCCCGAATATTAAAAGTGACATCTAAAGCCGGTCCATTTAAAATTTTATCTCAGGCTGAAGAAGGAATTTTTTGGGAAGGGGGCTCTAGACAAATGGTTTCTTGGGATGTATCAAATACAGATCAAAATCCAATTAACACAACAAACGTATCAATTCTAATATCTAAAGACTTAGGACAGACTTTTAATAAAATTTTAGTTGCCAATACACCAAACGATGGTAATGAAGAAATAACTGTACCAACAGATATTAATTCAGATCAAGTGAGAATTAAAATTATCCCTGACAATTCGATTTATTTCACTGTAAATACTCAAAATATAGAAATCCAACAGTCACCATTTACTTTGTTATTTGATAAATATAATCAAGAGATTTGCGAGGAATCAGAAATTATTTTTGATTATTCCTATGCAACTTACCTTGGATTTAATGAAGAAGTAAACCTCAGTATAA
This sequence comes from Flavobacteriaceae bacterium TMED121, assembly GCA_002171295.2. Lineage (GTDB taxonomy): Bacteria > Bacteroidota > Bacteroidia > Flavobacteriales > Flavobacteriaceae > UBA8316. Next base: position 19,942 of record NHFW02000018.1, on the reverse strand, counting down.
GTAACTTACCTCCCGGAGTAGAAGCTATTTTCTCATCACCTAAATTAATACAAGGATCGAGTTCTGGAACCTTGAGGCTTTTAGGACTTCAAAATTTATCTTATCAGGATTTAATGTTAGAGGTTTTTGCTCTAGGTAGCACAATTTCAAAAACAGTTGAGCTAGAGTTAAAAGCTCTAAACGGAAATTTTTCCAACATTGAACTTTTAAGTCCAACTGTGGGTGAGCAGGGTATTAGTAGAAATGTTACGTTGACTTGGGAGGTTGAGACTATTGCTACTTCTTATATTTTAGAGGTAGCGAAAGATGTAAACTTTTCAAATATTATACTTTCTACCTCGACTATTGTGAACTCCTATTTTCTTAAAAATTTAGATTTTGCAGAGGAATATTTTTGGCGGGTAAAACCATTAAATATTTGCGGTACTGGTGCCTTTTCTGAAAGTAGAGTTATTAATACAACTTTGGTTAATTGTAAAAATTATTACCCCTCAAGTCTGCCTCGTCAAATTAGTGATAGCCAAGGGGTTTTTCCTGGAATAACAAAAGTAACTATAAATGTTTTTGATCAAGCTTTAATTGAAGACATCAACGTTAAGATATCTATTGAACATCTCTACATTGAAGATATTTCAATCTATCTAATTGCACCAAACCAAAATAAAATTAAATTATCACAGAATTTAGGAGAAAATTTCGATAATTATATAAACACTGTTTTTGATCAAGAGTCTTCAAATTCAATTGTATTTGGACTGCCCCCATTTACTGGTTCATTTAGTCCAATTGAGGACTTATCGGATCTTTATGGTAATGAAATGACGGGGGAATGGATTATTCAAATAGAGGATAATTTTGAGGGAACATCAGGTAATTTAACTGATGCTGAATTACAAATATGCTACAGTGGAGAAATTATTTTAGATACTGATAATGATTCAATAGCAGACTTTAAGGACAATTGCCCAACAATAGCTAATAATGATCAATCTGATATTGATAGAGATGGCTTAGGAGACTTATGTGACTTGAATACTCCTAATAATTTTTTACTGACAAAATCAAATCCAACTTGTGCATTGAAGAACAACGGAATAATAAGTATAAATGGTAAGGCTCATTTTAGCTATAAAGCCGATATTAAGGGTCCTAATGGGTATTTTTCCCAAAAGATATTTAATCACTTATATAATGCTACAATAAATAATCTTTCTCCAGGTAATTATTCAATTTGCATAACTTCAGATGAGGATATCAATTTTGAAAGTTGCTTCAATACTTTACTTGAAAGTCCAGATCCGCTTAACGTTTTAACCGAGTTAAATTATAAAAATCAATCCCTTACGGTTGATCTCTCAGGTGCTACATACTATGAAATATTACTGAATAATAGCCGTTATGAATTTAACTCAGGAAGACACGAGCTTAATTTAAAGGAGGGATTAAATAGGTTAGAGATTACAACTAACCAAGACTGTCAAGGAAAAGTGGAAGAAAATATTTATCTATCAGAAGTGTCAACTATTTATCCAAATCCAGCTTTTAACTCGGTTAACGTCTTATTAGGAGGACAAGCCAATGACTTTGTAATCTCTATTTTCAGCATTGATGGGGATTTAATAGAGCAATTTAAGGAACAACATCTACCTAATAACCGAACCTTTACTATTCCTTTAGATTATTATCCTCAAGGGGTTTATCTGATCAACGTTATTTGTGGAGATAAAATTGAGAACATCAAATTACTTAAGAGATGAAATTAGAGTATTTTTTTTTAATATTACTTTCATTAGTGATTGCATGTGAAAAGGAAGTAATCATAACTCCTAATCCACCACTATTAATAGGACCCGAAAACAATAATAATTGTTCCTCTGAGACAGTTATTTCTTCTAAAAAAAGTCAAGTAGATTTTAGCTGGCAAACTGCATTAAACGCTGATGAATATGAATTAGTAATCAGGAATATTGACACTAATCTCGATACTAAATTAACCACCTTTAGACTATTTAGTGCTATAGTTTTAGATCGTGGTCAACAATACTCATGGTGGGTAATTTCAAAGTATATCGAAGATGAAACATTCTCAAAAAGTAGTGTATGGAATTTTTATCTTGAGGGCCCTCAACTTTCTAGTCATTTTCCTTTTCCAGCAACTCTATTAATTCCAAAAGCGAATGAGCAGATAAGTTTGAATGAAGGAAAATATATTTTTAGATGGGAATCAACAGACCTTGACGAAGACATAATTGAATATGATATATATTTAGGGACTGATCCTGTTGAGTTGACTCTATTGGAAGAAAGATTATCATTAAACTCGATTGAGTTATCGCTTAACTCCAATCAATTCTATTATTGGAAAATAATAACCAGAGATTCAGAGGGTAATGTTTCAAGTTCGCCTGTTGAGGGTTTTAAAACTTCGTTTTAAGAGGTTTTACNATTAAATAAGTTCATGGATTTTTCAAGTCCCATTTGNGTGAAAGAGANTGCTATCTCCTCGCACTTTATTATACCTCTAATAACTTGATTNTTTTCNNCAGCACTAAATTTTCCTAAAACAAAATCAATTTGGTTAAAACTTTTCTCCTCATTCTNAATTCCAAATCTAAGTCTCGGNTAGTTAGGTGTATTAAGCTGGGCTTCAACATCTTTAAGCCCATTGTGACCTCCATCACTTCCTTTTCCCTTAAGCCTAAGTTTGGCAAGTGGAAGATTGAGATCATCAGTTATGACTAAAATATTTTGAATGGCTACATTTTCTTTCAACGCCCAATAACGAACTGCTTTGCCGCTTCGATTCATAAAGGTAGATGGTTTTAGAAGAATAATTTTTTTACCCTTATAACGAAAAGTACCTTTTTTGCAAAGCTTAACTTCCTCCATATCTGTNTCATGCTTTTTAGCCAAGTAATCAATCACTTCAAAACCGATATTATGTCGTGTATTTTTGTAATCAAAACCTATATTGCCTAAACCAACTATTAAGAATTTTTTCATATCATTGGGTTTTGATNTCCCAGAAAGCCATCGGAGTAACATTTTGTAAAAATAAAAAAAGCATCTCATTAATGAGATGCTTTAATTTAAAACTAAATATTAAAGAAATTATTCTACGGTAGTCCCGCTTTTGGTTTCTTCTTCTTGTCCTTCTTCAGAATCCTCTGTTGTTTCCTCAGCTACTTCTTCAACTTCAATTGCTGCTCTTGAGGTTCTTACTTTACATATAACAGTATTGTCAGGATGTANTATGGTGTAATTATCACTTTTAAGTTCTTCTATTAAAAGCTTATTACCCAATTCAAGCCCAGAAATATCGGCTGTTATAAAATCAGGTAAACTAGAAGGCACAGCTCTGATCTTTAACTTTCGTTTGTTAATTGACAAGACTCCACCACTTATTAATACCCCTGGNGCAGATCCTTCAAAAATCACTGGAATTTCCATTGTGACTGGTTTATCGTCAAAAACTTGATAGAAATCAACGTGAAGAATCTTGTCACTAACGGGATGAAATTGAATATCTTGTAAAATGGCATTAATTTTTTTTCCTTCATCTAAATCAATTACCACAGTGTGGGCATTTGGCGTATAAACTAATTTACTGAAATCGAGTTCGTTTGCGGAAAAATGGANTGGTTTTTCTGATCCATATAATACGCAAGGAACCTTGTCAGCATTACGCAGTGCTTTAGAAGCTAACTTCCCTACGCTTTCTCTTTTAGATCCTTTTATTGTAATAGATTTCATTTTGTTTATTTTATATTATATAGTTATTACTAATAGATTTATTATGGTGAACGTTGTGCATAGTTTGTGCAAATATTTTTGCACAACTTAATACTTTAATTTTTTTACTTTTCTTTTTCGATGGGATGGTATCTGAAACTATTAATTCTTCTAAACGAGAATTTTCTATTTTTTCATAAGCATCAGCAGATAACAATGCATGGGTACATATTGCTCTAACGGACAANGCTCCCCTTTCCATCATCAAGTCTGCAGCTCTAGTAAGTGTCCCTGCAGTATCAACCATATCATCAACTAAAACAACATTTTTTCCAGTTACATCTCCAATNAGTTCCATNTTAGTAATCACATTTGCTTTGGCTCTTTGTTTGTAACAAATAACAACATCAGACTCTAAAAATTTAGAATAAGCATATGCTCTTTTCGACCCACCCATNTCAGGGGAGGCAACAGTAAGTTTATCCAACTTTAATTTNTGTAGATAGGGAATGAAAATTGCNGAAGCAAACAGGTGATCAACNGGTCTTTCAAAAAACCCTTGAATTTGATCTGCGTGAAGGTCCATAGTAATTATTCTCGTAGCTCCTGCAGATTCAAGAAGTTTAGCTATAAGTTTTGCACCAATAGGAACCCTAGGTTTATCTTTTCTGTCTTGACGCGCCCATCCAAAATAAGGCATTACCGCAGTAATGTGTCTCGCAGAAGCTCTTTTTGCAGCGTCAAGCATCAAAAGCATTTCCATAAGATTTTCTGAACTAGGATGGGTTGAACCAACAATAAAAATTCTTGCGCCTCTTACCGATTCTTCAAAAGAGGGTTGAAATTCACCATCGCTATAGCGCGAAAAGTTTACCTGACCTAAAGGAATACCATATTGATTTGCTATGTCGGTAGCTAACTCAAAGGACTGATTACAACTAAATAGTTTTACGGGGGTTTTCAATGATAACTCCTTTTTGGACTGCAAATTTATAAATAAAATCAAGTCGTTAATGGTTATTCATCAATAATTTAGAATGAAACTTCACTAAAATTATTAATTTTGGCCTCACTGCCTTGGTGGCGGAACTGGTAGACGCGCTGGATTCAAAATCCAGTTCTTTAGGGAGTGTGGGTTCGATTCCCACCCAAGGTACTTCAACCTCGTGTTTTTTGCGAGGTTTTTTNATTTAAAATNACAGGGAATTTAAATTTGATAGAATCCAACCTAAATTTGACCTACCATAAAATGCTTTAATGATTCAAATAATGCAATTTGAGTTTATTTAAAAAGTTACAGNTTTTGGCATATTATGTTAAAAAAAAAAATTAAATATTAGGTACATTTATGTACATGAATAGAGAAATATATTTGCTATTAATTTTATCATTCTTGTTAGGATGTTCAAAGGCTGAAAANGAGGTTCAAGAAGAGTTTCCTCCCTCAAAAACAACTCAATTTAAAATTGAAGACAGCTCAAATATTGAAAATACAACCGAAAATTATAATCCGGGANAAACCATAGTCGNGGATACNTCTACAACNAGTCCNACAGATGAAATTGAGGCTAATGGAATAATAACTCATAATAGTCCTTCAGAAAAATANCTNACATTAGATAAATCGATAACTTTTCAAAAAGTCGATGGATTTGGTGCTGGAATAAAGCGAAGGACTGAAGATTTGTATAAGCTTTCTAGCTCGTTAAGAGAGAAAGTTGAAAAATACTGTTTTCAGGAATTAGAGGTTAATATGATACGTTTTTTTATATATCATGATCTTGAGCCGGTTAACGATAACGATAATCCTCTAGAATTAGATGAAAGTAAGTTGGATTGGACTCCTTATGACAGCGACCCCAACAAAAACAGAACACGATATGTTGGTCAGGCATTAAACAATGCAATGCTTTTAAGTAAATATGGATTCGATCATGTCATTGGTAACTGTAACAGTCCGCCAGGTTGGTTGAAAACTAATGGAAAACACAATGGTGGTGGAACACTAATAAATGGTGGTGAATCCGAGTATAGTGAATTTCTAATTGCTACGCTTAAGGGATTAAAAAATAGATATGGAATTAATATGACTGCAATTTCCCCCACTAATGAGCCAGATTATGAAGTTACTTACGAGTCTATGGACACAACGCCAACCGAATTGTCAAGCGTTATTTTAAATCTTGATAATCGTCTTGATCAGGAAGGTCTAAGCGATGTAAAAATTGTTTCACCGGAGTGTTTTAGGGTANATCAAAATTCTGAAAGATCGACGACAACCTACATCAATGCAATGTTTGCAGATAGTAAGGTGCAAAATGCTGTCGATATTGTCGCTACTCACACATACGCAGATCCGAATCACAATGCTAATTGGAGGTTGTTAAAAGATGCTGCTTCTAATAAGCCAGTCTGGGTAACTGAGTCTGGTGTCAACCGAAGCTTGGATCAATCTATGACTGATGCTGCTAACTATATAAAGTGGATTATTAGAGGATTTAACGAAGGTGGATTGACGGCATATATGTTACATCTTTTTTATGGTGAGGCAGAAGATAGAGGTTATTCCAGCTTAGTTGCTTGGACACCCAGCGGGGAAATTATTTTACCCAAAAGATATTACTCTNTAAAACACTTTGCTAATCTAGTAAAGCCAGGTTATACAAGAATATCAGCTGATTTAAAAGGAGCGAATTTATTTGTTGTTGCTTTTAAATCTCCCAGTGAGGACAAAGTAATTTTACAAATATTTAACCAAGGCGTTGAACAGACCATATCCATTGATGTGATATCAGGTTCAAAGTCAATTGAACATTTTATCACATCTGACACTGAAGAAGAGAATTTTATTTCAAAAAATTTCTATTCTCCTGATAAAAGTTACTTCAACTTAAACGTTCCCTCAATGTCAATGCACTCTATTGTTTTCAATCTGAATTGATAGCAGGATAAATTATTATTAATAATTAGTTTATCTTCCAATAAATAAAGTAATAATCATCCTCCATTTCCTGGATGATTTCATTTAGGTTGTTAAGCGTAACTTGAATCCCGTCTAAAATTCCATCCATTTGGTCCAATTCTTCACTCCATAGATTCAAACGAAATTTTATTAGAGCTAACATGCTTTTATCATTCTGAATATACCTTCTATTTTTGATCCAAAAATCATTTTCCATAAGGTTTGAAACGTCAATCTCATTTGACCAGTTATTGATTATTCTTNCCTCGAAGTCTTGAATATATTTCTTTTCGTAAGCGGTTGAGTTTTCGATCAAATAAAATAGTGTTTTTTCATAAAACTCGTTAATTTCCTCAGATATTGAATTATTCAATAATTCAAAATCTACACCACCTAACTTAAAGATACTGTATCCNCTTTTTGAGGGGATGAAAGGATTGTAATTATTNAAATAAGCTAGAGGNGGATAGAAATATTTTCCATCNTCATCTTGGAAAGAGCTNATAAATATACTATCATTTTGAACATTCCATCTAGCCAATTGATTTTCANAAGNCTCAATTTCTTCTTTTAAATTATCACGAAAATCTATTGAGTACTCCTTAGTTTCAACGATGTCCTTTTTAAAGGCAAATAACATCTCAAGATAACTCTTAGTCATCTCATATTCACTCCCTTTATTTTCCACATAAAAAGAGAATGATATAACAATAAATATTCCAATTCCTTCAACAGCATATTTTTTTAAACGGTCAATAAAATCTTTGATAGAGAACTTATTCCCTAGTGTGAAAAGTTTTGTAAGAAAACCGTCATTTTTATTAGAGGCTCCTGAGCTCATTATTCAAAAAAGTTTTGATTTTTAACATCAACGCCTTCTCCAAATGTCATCTCTGGAGTTTGAGGTTTGTTGAATTTTAAGATAGACTCTACCCCAACTTTTTTTCTTAGTTTATTGAAAAGTTCTTCAACTTTAATCAAACCTTTGGATTCTTTCAAGTATTTAAGTAAATAATAAGTAAAGAGTCCATGTTGATTTTTGGTATCTGTTAATGAAGTTTCCTCTCCAGAACTTGAACTTATTAATAACATTTTACTTCCAATGTTAGGATTGTTATATGGAAAGACTGAATTAGTTTTATTAATATAATATTGAAAGTCAAAGTTTTTGGTATTAGTACTTGATTTTTGTTTCACCTTGTCTTTAATTTTTTTATTCCCGACACCTTTTACTTTTATTAATGGCTCGGGTGATCTACTGACTCCACTGAAGCAAGCGTCCAATATTAAAGTTAGTTTTTTATAGTCATATAATTTAAAATCTTTTAGCAACCCATTTAGAGAAATCGCTTGGTCCACTACATAACCACTTATATCAACAGGCATAAGGTAAGGGTCATTAGTTTGTTCATGAGGCATCCCGTGACCTGAATAATAAAAAACAAAGTTATTTCCGCCTCCATCATACTCCATAAGTTTTTTGAATTTTGCAATAGACTGAGACATTTCTCCGTAGGTGGCATTAGCCAGCATGATAATATTCTCCTTTGGCATACCATACATTACATTAAGGTAGTTTTTAAAACTTTCTGCATCTTGAGAAGCAAATGGGACATTTTGGTTTGTATCCAAATCCGATTGATATGAGGCATAATCTTCATTGCCAATAATTAATGCATAACCACTTATTTTATTTGGCCCAGCAGGAATATCAGTATCTACGTCACTCAGACTCGTTTTATGTACTTTTTTGAGTCCAATTAGTTTATCGATTGAGTGAATAGTCATTTCAATTTGAATCCTTCTGTATTCAGAACCAACTTTATTAGCCTCCTCAGAGTAATGAATAAATTTATTTTTAGTAGCATCAAATAAATCTGTATAATTTGTTATAAAATCTCTTACTGAAAAAGTTCTTAAAAAACCCAATTGACTATTGGTTGTAATACCCTTTTCACTGTTTAGTTGCATGCCGTTTAGTGCACCCTGAAAATAATAAGGGAAATTTTTAAATGTTCCGAAATCATCTTCATAGGTAAGTGAATTGCCTATTTTTGAACTGTCTGTTGATCCGGTTAATTTAAAAGTTACTCTGGTACCGTCGTTTAAATATTCGTATAAGTTTTCCTTTGTAGAATTTATGAAAAAATCTACTAATGTTTTTGCAGATGGCGAGTCAAATAAATTATATTTTCCAGGAGGGTAATCAGAGGTTTTTCCTCCAATTTTTGCTTTAACTCCTTTAGATATAAAATTGATTTTAAGATTGAGTTCTTCTTTTCCAGTAGAGTCTTTTTCTTTAAGTAATCTTGAGTCAACTGATAAATCAACCTCATTGATTTTACCCTGGCTCTTTAGACCCTGGACAATTGAAGATAAATTATTTTTTAGTTGTAATTCCTGCCTAGAAATTTCTTGTGCTAAAGCAATAGCTTCCTTTTCCTTTATAATCTTAATTTCTTTTGCTCTAATGAGAGAATCTCTTTTTTTCTGGTCCATTATTGGATCGTAAAAAAACGAACTATTTTGAATTTCATCTTCAAGCCTAAGAGTTTTAATATTAAATCCATTAAACTCATTCATTTCATAATTGACCTGTTTCAATTTTAAATATGAAGCTAAAATATTTTTTGTAGTATTAATTATAACTTTTTCAAAAGGAGGAATTTCAACCTCAATACCTTCTTCTGTTAAATTTATAATTGCATCATTTTCAACCTTTGTTTGAGCAATACTATCGATTAATTTTTGCTCTTCAAATTCAAAAATCTTTGAAGCCAAATCCGAATTTGTTCTATTTAAAAACACAGCTTGATTTTCATTTGGTTTGATTTTAAAGAAAGAAGATTTAAAATTGTTCAATCTATTTTCAACAAAGGCTTTATAGTTAGGCTCAACATTTTCTGCATTCCAAACGGTTAATTTATCACTCGAAGAAAAAGACAGGATGTATTCATTAGTCTTTAAAAGTGTTTTTGAGAAAACCGGTTTGAGGACACTACCATTATCTGATTTAGTATTTATCTTAATAAATTTATTGGAAAGCTTGTTTAATGAAAATAAATCACCTGAGTCACTACTAATAAATAAATGAGGATCATCTAGATGTGATGCTATTGAGTAAATATCTGTTTTTAAAGGAGTCGTAATCTTTTTATTTATTTTAAGATCCTGATTCAGAATTATTATATTTCCAATTACATCTCCCAATATGATTTCAAAAGAGTTATCAGAAATATCAATCACACTGATATCTACATCAAATATCTTTACACTTTCAAATACATTTTTTTTTAATATTGATATTGAATTACCTGAAATTGCATATAAATAACTTAGGTTTTTTGACCACGCAATATCTTTAATTGTTCCCGAATGTTTTACTTCTTCTACGTTTAAATTTCGATTAATTTCATAGACTTTTCCCCTATGGGTTAAAACATAATATTTTGTTCCATATGTGTCTGGAATAACCTTTTTTATTTCATTGGCAATCTCAAATTTCTTATCAGCGATTACCGCTGAACTAGAAACCTCAAAAAGTAATATTTTTTTGCGCTCTATGATTAGTATTTCACCTCCCAAGGGAGAAACACAAAAGGAGTTTATTTTACCAGAATTAAAAAAATTTGAATCTACAATATTATAAAGGCCATTTTTCTTTTGAACGTAGATAACGTAACCTTTGTTACTGAAATTTATTATTTCCCCATCGAATTCATACTCATAGGATTTTTCAAGTTGAGCATTTAAATTTGAATNTAGAAAAAGAGTAAATATTAGAAGAAAAATTCTGAGCATATNATTTATATTAATTCATCAATGTTCTTTTTATTTATAAGGCCGTCAGATTTAAAATTAGAACTTAATTATATCTATCACTAAATATAGTAAATACTAATTTGGAGTGCTGTATGCCGAAAAAAAGTGATCGCACTGAGGTGTAAATTATCGATTATCTATAATTTGATTATCTATCTTTTTGCCAAGGCTATCCATTAACACATTATAGGATTCCAGATGTGATAGATTATTCATTTGTAAAGGGTCTAAATGATTTTCATATATCATTCGATCTAAAATCTTATCTCCAATATTATATTTCCATTCTGAGTAGAAAAAATTATTAGACATATAAGCGTCACCATTAATATATCTAGAAAAGGCGAATGTCTTGGTTATTTTGTTTGGATCATTTAAATTACTTACTAATGAATTTCCTTGAAGATTTTTAGGCCCTTTTATATTTAAAAGTTCACAAATAGTAGGGTATAGGTCAACTAATTCAGCAAAAGAATCAGATTGAGAGGATTTGGTTAACCCTGGAACTTTAATCATTAGTGGTACTTGTAACTCAGTCTTGAAGAGACTATGTTTTGACCATCTGTTATGCTCTGATAGGCTGAAACCGTGGTCACTAGTTAAAATTACTATGGTATCCTCAGCTAGACCTAATTCGTCCAAAGCAGTTAAAACCCTACCGATTTGAGCATCAATATAACTTACACATGCATAATAAGCATGAATTAGTTTTTTTGCAAGTTTTTCCTTTACATCAACATTTTTGATAATGTCTTTATATGCAGTCATCTCGTACCATGTTTGAGCTCTTTTAGGAGCTGTAGATGGAAAATCTTTGTTAATAGGAAATTTAATTTCATCTGGATCATAAAGATCCCAATATTTTTTGGGGGCATTAAAAGGAAGGTGAGGTTTTACAAATCCACTAAATAACAGAAACGGTTTTCCGTCATCCCTTAATTTTATAAGATCAGAGATAGTTTTCGTTGCAATTTGGCCATCAAAATAGGCGTCATCATCTACAGGAGCTGCCTCATAAGCCGGCACCTCTTTTTTCGATTTTTCGCTTTCGATGTTTTCTTCTAGTTTATAATTTCTCCAAGTAACTTCTTGAGGAGGGTCCCAAACCTCTGACCAGGTGTGTTTCATGTCAGCTGAATTATGTGATACTTTTCCATTACTGATTGTAGTGTATCCGTTATCCTTAAGTAATCCAGAAATCGTTAAAGCATCAGGCATCTCCTCGTCAATTCTAGAGAAATAATTTACAAAACGGGTTTTATTTGGACGAAACCCTGTTAGTAAACTGGCACGCGAAGCACCACATACTGGAATATTACAAAAAGCATTGTTAAATTGTACTGATGATTTTGATAGCTCCTCAATATTTGGTGCTATAATATGTTTTTTCCCATAATTAGGTAGCTCAGGCCTTAAGTCATCTACAATTATAAAAAGAACATTTTTTGGTTTCTTTTTTTGTGAAGATAAATCCTGAAAAAAAACAAATAGCGATAGAAAAATTATGGTTTTAAAAAATTTATATTTCATATTCAAAATTTTGAAATTGAGATTTATCTCAAGTTTAATTTAGTGTTGAGTTTAAAATGGTTTTTTTAATGGCGTAATATGCAGGTTTAGGGTTTAATTTAGCATCAAAAATGAATCGACTTTTGTCGTGATGGATTCCTGGTTTACCATCTATCATTCCCCATGTATTAAAAGTAACTACACCTTGATCTTTTTTTGAAATTAAAACTGCCAATATGTTTGCATATGCATGAGCTTGTTTTTCAAGCGCTTCATTCGATTTATTTTCATCCTCTATTTTGTAGTCAATTTCTGTGACGTGGAAATCCAAATCGTTTTCGTGAGCCCAATCGATCAAATTCCCTAAAAATTTTAATTGTGAACTATCATTCGCTAAAGGTTGATTGCTCCTAAGATGAGCTTGCCATCCTAAACCATTTATTTTCAGTCCTTTTGATCTGAGGTAAAGAATTGTTTTCTTTACTTGCCTCCACATTTTGGGTTCCATTCCTCCATGCTGATTGAAAACCAGACTTATATTGGGTGCATATTTATTAGCGATTTCAAAGGCCTTTATTATATATAAAGGGTACCCATTTTCATCTCTCCCAATTTGCACCCACGGGTTTTCCCATTGATCCGTTCCTGGTTTTTCTTTAAACCAATTTCCTTCTCTTGTAATAGTCTCATTGACTACATCCATCCATTTTACACTTGGCTCCTGATTCATTTTTTTACAAAGGGCTATAAAATATTCAGTCATATTTTTTTCGAGCTCTTTCGGGGTTCTATTATCTGCTTTTGCCCATCTTGAGGCTTGCGGGCTTATTGGACCGTGTATCCTTAATTTAATTTGGTATTTATCTGCAAAATTCAGATAATCATCTATTAAAGTCCAGTCCCATACTCCTGGGGAGGGATGAACTCTAACTTGTTTTGCACAATTCTCTGGGGTTGAGTAAGTGAATTCTCCTAGAAATAGATCAGATACTTTTGAATTGAGTTGACTGTGATTCAAAGTNGCCCCAATAACTACATTAGTATNATCGTAATTGTTTTGATCCANTAATTCTTGAATACCAATTCCAAATTTACTTTTGGGTTTATTTATAGGGGTTTTCTTTTGTGGACTTAAAAAAGCCAATCCATCCGCTTTTATTTTCTTGTAAATNTNTTCATATCCGCTNACTTGGATCATNTTTTCTGTTTCCAAAGGATCTTTGGAATAATCAAATAATTCCTCTTGGATTATATCTTTTTCACTGATATCTTTCCCAATTTTTGATTTATTAATCCAAAGGGTATATCGGTAATCTGACGACCTAAAGCTGTAGCCCATGTTTTGATTTCTTGGGTATTGGCTTACGGCGTATTCCTTAACAGACTGAACTGAGCCATCCATTAATGGCANGAGTGATCGACCATCCAAGCCGCTAAGCAANGGGATATTTGCTAGTTCGCAAAGTGTTGGAAAAACATCCACAAATTCAGTTGGAGAGTAAACCTTTCTAGGTTTTTGATCTTGAGGGGCATATATAATAAGAGGGGANCTAGTAGCCTGTTCAAAATTGGAATGCTTATTCCACAAACGGTGATCACCAAAATGATAACCNTGATCTCCCCAAACTACAATAATGGTTTTATCCATTAACCCTTNGGCCTTTAATTTCTTTACGATTTTTCCTATTTGGAAATCGATAAAAGTTACACAAGCATAATAACCATGTATTAACTCTCTTTCCAAATCATCATCCATTTGTAACTGTCTATTTTTATCTGATTTATAGTCCCAATNAGGTGCTGTAAATGAGCGCATTTCTCCGGAATTATGATACGATAATCTACCTGTNTTTTTNGCCCTTTCTCTATACTCNGCTAATGGCATGCGTTCCCGCTTATAAAGATCCCAATATTGTTTAGGGGCGGAAAACGGAAGATGAGGTTTTCTAAAACCAACCGCAAGGAAAAATGGAGACTTACTGTCTTTGGACAAATCATCAATCATATCAACCGCTTTTGCTGCAATTATTCCGTCTGCATATGCCTGATCTGGTTTATCACTAAATGATACTGGGGGNTTATATTTATTTTTTAGGGCTTCGCTTAAGTTCCCATTTCTACTAAGTCCATTTTTTTTTATGAATGCATTGATGTTAGCTTTAATTTCTTCATTTTGATAGTCTCCAAGTTTAGGTGGACCGAAGGATTTCGGGTAAGAGAGCTGGTGAGGCTTAATGAATGGAATACTCCATGAAGGAGCATCNCTTTTTCGATCGACTCCTCTGGGGTCAAATATTTTCCCCACCCCAGCAGTAGTAAANCCNATANCTTTAAAATGTTGAGGTANAGTAATAATATTGGGCTTTTTATCCCTCATTTTGGTTTTTAAATCATAAACTTTGGTATAATCCGGTCGTTTTCCGGTTAATAGACTAATCCTAGATGGACTACAAATCGCCTGTTGGGTATGATTATTTAAAAATAAGGTTGATTTGCGCGCTAAGAAGTCAAGATTTGGGGTAATAGCCAGTGCATCACCGTAACTTCTTATAGTTGGTTTTAAATCATCAACTGCTATAAAGACAATATTATAAGAAGTGTTATTTTGAGCCTTAATTAATGTCANNGCCAGTAGACAAAACAAAACAAATATTTTTCTATGAGTACTACTTAATGAAATTAGAATCAATTTATTTATATTATTTTCCAGGTAATTTAGTTTTAGTGACAAAAAAAAATCCGCTAATAAATTTTATCAGCGGATTTTATATACTTAATTATTAAAATAATTCGATAATTGAGTGCTGATTACTTGGTATCAGCTTCTTTTCTCGCTTTGTTACTCAGACTCATGACCTTATTCGCCATTTTTTTCCCAAATCTATCAGTTAATTTATTTTTGGCGTTTGTATATTCTTGAGTATAAACCTCCCTTTTCTGCTCCTGTGAAAGTCCTTTGCCTTTGATTTTTTTTGAGGCGTTTACTACGCGATCTAAAAAAACTTGTTGAACAAAAGCAGTGTCATCCCCTGTAAGTTCCATATTTTTTGAAACATAATCAGAAAATAGTTTTGCTCTATCNACTTGATATTTATTTGCATTCTGAGCTAGGCCANCTATTGGCAAAGCAANTANAAGAATTAAAANTAATTTTTTCATTTTANATNTTTTAATCAATTAATTCATTAGTGTTGATTTCATCCGTTGGAAAAGGCAAAAACATAACCTTACCTTCTTCTTCTGACAGAATAAGATCTCTATTAGCTACATAATGAGCAGTACCAATTTTATCGTTATTTGGCTTTATAGTATTCTCCAAGAAATATTGGAAGCCTCTTCTTCTGTTATTATGAGCATCTTGTCCCTCTCCTAAGAGTTCAAACTTATATTCATCCATAATTGCGTCTCTAAATGATGCTTGACCCTGNCTATATTCAGCTCTAGCAGTTACTCCTGCTCGGGAAAGAACTTCATTAAGATAAGTCATCTCCTCACCATTTTGAAGTTCGTTTGATATTTCAGCTAACATCAAAAGTAAGTCGGCATATCGATAAATAAGAATATTTTGACTGTTGTATTGTTGGTTATGAGAGGTATCCTTTTCAACAAATTTATAGAAGTACGGATGTGCATTCCTGAAGTTATTCCTATTTTGTCTTACAGGCCAAACCTCAACTGGGTTACCATTATCTGCACGATTCCAAGAAGATAAATAAGTACCGGCAATTCGATTATCGCCAGGATAAGTAGCCACGTGATAGTCATAAAATGTTGCAAGAACACTAAACCATCCGAAATGCATCCCCATTTTATATTTAAATGGAGTGTAGTTTCTTCCCATTTGTGAATTAGCTGCAGCTTCAGAAATTTGTAGTTCAAAAATTGATTCCGTAGAATTTTCTCCATCAGTACTAAAAAGGCTACCAAAATCGCTAACTAAAGTATATTGTCCATAAACTTTTTTCGCTTCATTATATGCTTCTTGCCAATAGTTACTAATGGATGGATCAGCAATTGTTGCATTAGTAGCCATAGCCATATACAATTTCGCCAACAACATTGAAGCAGCATGTTGTTTGGGATAACCCTTCCCAGAATCACCATTCATAAGGCTTTGAGCCATTTTAGCATCTGATACAATCTGGGCATAAACCTCAGCCTGAGTAGATTTAGCTTTATTAAGGTTATCAGATGAGGGCAATTCTAACCAAAGCGGAATATCTCCCCACAAACGAACCAAATTAAAATAGGACCANGCTCTAATAAAATATGCATGACCAGCNACATCATTAATAGGATCAAGCGTATCGTTATCATTAGTTGTAACAAAAGCAATAATTGCATTACTCCTAGCAATTGCTGAATAAAGCCCCTGCCATAGAAATGCTGAATCAGCATCTAAGGTGGGCTTTAAGGAATATAAGTTTGCATTATTTACATTGTTTACATTGTTGCCATTTTTTCCAGTACCAAATAGTCCTGAAAAACCATTTACCACAAAAAACCTTCTTTCTTGGGCATTATAATTGGTTAAGGCTTCATACGCTCCGTCCCTCGCTGCTGCAGCTGTATTGGGGTCAGTGTATATGTTGCTATCAAGAAAAATTGGTGATTCATCAAGATCACAGGAAAGATAAATTCCTGAAAGCATAACGAAAAATAGGGCCTTGAAGTAATTTGATATATTATTTTTTATATATTTTTTCATGATTTCGTAAATTAAAAGTTCATGTTAATTCCTACCAAAATATTCTTAGCGTTTGGAGGACTGTGCCAATCCACACCTTGAATAAGACCTGTCCACATAAAACTTGTGACCTCTGGATCAAAGCCAGTATAGTCTGTCCAAGTAAATAAGTTTTGACCAGTAACATAAACACTTAGTTTTGATGGTTTAAATGCAGACATACCACCGAATAATTGACTAACAGGAACGTCATAAGCCAATGTTACATTATTTAATCTAAGGTAGCTTCCATCCTCTAAAAAGTTGTCAGTCATTGTCCTTCTATTTATATGTTTTTGATACCCAACTTTTGGATATGTAGTGTTGGGGTTTTCTGGGGTCCAAGCGTTAAAATAAGCATCTGACATTATATTTCTTGCGAAATTTCCACCTTCAGCCATAGCTGTCCCTAATTGAGGTGTTGCTCCATTAGCTATTTGATTACCCTCGACACCATTAAAAAGCATACTTAAAGATAAATTTTTGTATGAGGCGTTGATATTAAATCCATAAACAAAGTCAGGATTAGGGTTTCCAATAATCGTTCTGTCTAATGTATTTACCTCGCCATCACCATTTGAATCAACAATCTTAAGATCACCTGGCTCAGACATGACACCATCAATCAAATACATTTGATCATCCTGTTGAAAAATTCCATTGGTTTTCCATCCATAAAAAAGCGCAGCTTCTTCCCCATCAATAAATGCATTTGCTGGATGGGAAAAATGTTGTCCTCTACTAATTGATTGACCTTGATAAAAAGCTCTTTTCTCTAGTTTTCCATCAATCAAAATATCAGCAGGTGGTAAACCAAGATTTACAATCTTGGTCCTATTGAATGCTATGTTTCCTCCTATTGAAAGGTTTAAGTCTTCGCTTTCCAATGCTGCTATATCAAGTCCAAGTTCAATTCCTTTGTTCTCAAGTTCCCCTCTGTTTAAAGAAATATTAGAAAAACCTGATGAGGTAGGTATTGGAGCAATTTGAAGTAGATCTTTTGTAGTCTTATCGTATACATCTACAGTTCCGGAAATCCTACCATTTAAAAATCCAAAATCAACTCCAACATTTATTTGCTCAGTAGTCTCCCAGGTTAATTGTTCATTAGCAATATTATTTAAGATTAAAGGAATAGTAGTTCCATTACCAGGAGTGCCATATAATACGTTTGGATCTGAACCGAAATTTGAAAGGGTTGCGTATGATCCTATACCATGATTTCCAATTTGACCCCATCCTGCTCTTAATTTAAGGTTAGAAAAAAGATTCAAATCTTTTATAAAATCCTCACTACCTGCTCTCCAAGCAAAGGCAAATGAGGGGAAAAAGCCATATCTGTTGTCTTCACTAAATTTTGAGACCCCATCCCTTCTAAAAGTTGAAGTCAAGACATATTTATCTCTGAAAGTATAATTAAATCTTCCCAGTAATGAAAACATCTTTTGGTCTTGTGCAACAAAAGCTAAGGGGGTTGTTATGTTGGATCCTAAAAAAGGTTGCCTTACCGTTAACTGAGTAGAATCAAAATTTGTTACTATGTAAACACTTTTTTCAACCTCTCTGACATCATAAGTCACACCAAGTGTTGCATTTACTCTATGATTTTTATTAAAGTTTCGGTTAAATCTTAAAAAATTATTAACCTGATAAGACTTTTGATTTAAACCGTTTAGCACTAACATTCCGTTATTAACTGCTCCTTGGAAGGTTGTTACTCCATAAAAACGTCTTCTGTCTTTACTTCTCATATTTCCTCCAGCCTTGAATTCGTATGAAAGACCTTTGATAGGAAAATCATATTTTACAGACAACGAACCAATAAGTCTATCCTCTACTGATTCGTCGTGATAATCATCTATCCAAGTGTAGGGGTTTGCATTAAAATCATCGTCATCTTGTGCTAGATCAGGATCGGTAAAGTCATCTATTATACTTGGATTAGCCGGTCTAAAAGAAAGAATATTTCTGACAAAACTTTGCTTGTTGCCAATTAGGTCACCACCTTCAGAAAAATCTGATTCAGAAAAGAAAGCACTAAATCTAGCCTCAACTTTTAAATTATCAGTAACATTTTGATTAACATTAATTCTAATGTCTCCTGATTTAAAACCTGAATTTTTTACAAGTCCAGCTTGGTCATTGAAACCTGCTGAGATATAATAGTCTCCCTTCTCACTCCCACCAGATACAGAAGCTCCAAAATTTGTGCTTTTACCAACTTGTAAAACTTCATCTTGCCAATCAGTCAGGGAAGCTGGTTCAGCTTGTAATACATTTCCTGAATAACCAAAAACTGTTCCATCTATTACCTCCCAATTTCGGGGGTTACCTGCCCAGTCTTGAACATCATTATCATAATTTATGTAATCCATAGGGTCAAGAACGTCAATTCTTTTTGAAAGACTTCTGAATGAAGAACTATAGAATACATTTATATCATTTTTATCTTTTTTACCTTTTTTAGTTGTAATTAAAACTACTCCATTAGCTCCTCGAGAACCATATATAGCAGTAGCAGATGCATCCTTTAATATTTGCATACTTTCAATATCTCTAGGATTTATACCATTTAGTCCATTTTGCTGCTCTTGACCAGTATTTCCAAAACCACCTGTTCCTTGAGTACCTTCTCCAGCAGATGAGATAATAACACCATCGACAACATAAAGAGGCTCGTTATTCCCTCTTAAACTGTTTGTTCCTCTTATTCTTACACTAATTCCTGAGTTAGGATTAGCTGCGTTTTGTGTTACTTGAACACCGGCTGCTCTACCCTGAAGTAATTGATCAATAGTAACGGATTGTCTAGCAATATTATCTTCTACTTTTACTGAAGCGACTGAGCCCGTAAGGTCGCGCTTTAGAACTGTTCCATATCCAACAACTACTACCTCGTCGAGCTCAGATACGTCAGGGCTTAAATTTACATTAACTGTACTTTTCCCAGTAATATTGACTTGGCTTTCAAGAAAACCAATATAGGAAAAAATCAATGTATCAGATCCCTCAGGTACATTCACACTAAAGTTACCATCAAAATCAGTAATAGATCCAATTCCATCTGATCCTTTAATAGAAACTGTAGCACCAGGAAGGGGGTTTCCTGTATCGTCAAATACTACTCCACTAATAATGGATTCTTGGGCCATTATTAAAGAGGGTATCATTAAAAGTATTAGTAATAATCT
>NHFW02000021.1 GCA_002171295.2 Flavobacteriaceae bacterium TMED121 | reverse complement strand
ATTTATGAAGATGGAACATTTAAAACTAAAAATTCTGAAATGACTCGTTTTACTTACAGGGAAGAAAGTAAAAAAGTCTATAGCACTTTGACTGGATCTTCCTCGGGAGTTAGCACTGAAGGTGTTAATTTTAGTATGGAAATTACCACGCCAATTAAATTCTCTTATGATTGCTCTATGGATGGCAAAATGAAAAAAGGTAAGGTTCCTGTTCAGGGAATAAAGGTAACTAAGGACGGCGATAGTTCAATAACCACAGATTTTGGTGACGGTGTTTGTGACTCTTTGGTTGAGGTAACCAAAGACGGAGAGGTAGAAACTGTTGATCTAAAAAATATTAAAAGGGGGGAACGTTTTAAAAATATATTGAAAAGTAAAAAGAAAAAGAAATAATTTTTTTAACTAAATATTAGTTTTCCTTTACAATTCCTTTGATAATTTTATCTTAGGAATTGTATTTAAGTGATTAAATTGACCGAAGAAGATTTTAAAATGATATATGACACTCACTTTGATAACCTTAGACGATATCTCTATTATCGATCAGGAGATCAAGATTTATCTGAGGATATTGCTCAAAATGTTTTCATGAAAATTTGGAAGAAGAAAATTGATACTACAAAGGGTAATATAAAGAGTTTGCTTTTTAAAATGGGAACAGATGAATTTATCTCATACTACAGAAGGTCAAAAATAGAAAGAGAGTATGTAAATTCTCAGGATTTTAAATTAGTTCACCAAGACGATGATGATGATGATTTTTCTGAAAAGAAAAAGATGTATGAAAAAGCTCTTAAGGCCCTAACCGACAAACAAAGAGTTGCATTACTAATGAATAAAATGGAAGGGCTGACCTACAAAGAAATTGCAGAAAGCTTAAATTTATCTCAAAAGGCGATAGAGAAAAGAATTAGTCAGGCGCTAAGTGTATTGAAGAATAACTTAAATAGCTTATGAATAAACAACCAAAATTTTCAGATCAAAAAATCAATAATTTTCTTTCTCAGGCCGACGTTCCCTTGGGAAAAGATAAAGAACGGATTTGGGCTGAAAAATTTGATTCATTTATCGCTAACGAAAATAAACCTCAGCCGGTCACTATTTCATTGTTTAACTTTAATTGGCGATATGGTATTGCTGCGTCTATAGCTATTTTAATTGCTGTCACGATCTACTTAAACCCTCTTGAGAATATGCAAAATAGAATGGCCTTTGGTGAATTAAGTGCAACAGAGGAGGAACTTTTTGCTGATGAGACTATGATTGAATCCCTTTTTATTGAGGATAGTGAATTTGATGATTGGTTTGAAGAACGTTATGTATTAAACGTAGTAAATTAATGCTCATGAGAAAAAATACATATCTAATTTTTCTTTTTATAATTACTTTTTTCAACACCCTTTTGGTGTTGGCTCAAGATGTCCTTCCAACCAATGAAAAGATCTACACTCCAAATCAGATAGAAATGATAAAGGATCAAAGAGATATGGTGAAAAAAAATAGAGAAACGTTCCGGAATTCACTATCCAAAGAACAAAGATCCATGCTTAAAAACAGTAAACTTTCGATTAAGGAAAGGCAATTAGCTTTGATGAAATCCTTAACAGAAAATCAAAAAGAAGTTTTAAAAGGTAATCGCGAGTCTGTCAGAAAAATTAAAGAATCATTTTCTAAGTCTTTAACTAACGAACAAAAAATGGTTTTAAAAAGGCGAAAGGATGATCTTAAGGGTAAAAGAGAGAAGCTCAAAGACTATAAGGCTGGTTCAAATGAAAGAAGAGATAAGTTAAAGCAAAAACAAGAAAATTTTAAGGATCGCTTCAAAAAACAAAAAAATAACCTCTTGCCTAATCCAAAATTAGGGAGCTAAAAGTTTTATCCTTTTAGTATATTTAGCCAATGAAAAAAATAATTTTCATTGGGTTTTTTCTTTTTTCTTTTTTAGTTTCCTCTCAGACCGATGAGGAAGATATTATTTTAAATAGTGTTTTAGATGAACTTTTTAAAACGGACAGTCTTTCGGTTGATTTAGTCAGGTCAGACTATTTATATACGACATTCTCTATAGACGATAAAGTTTATTTTGCAGGCAGGAATTTTGGAATTAATCAATATAGTTTTACCCCTAATATTAGTTATATGAGGGGTCAGAACTTTTTTTTGAGTCTTGGATCTGCTTACTTTAGTGAACTTAATCCTAATTGGGACTTTATTTCTTTAAGTTCAGGATACTCAGTATTTTTAGATAATTCTAAGCGATTCAATTTGACTGGAATATATAGCCGAATATTTTTTTCTGCAGATGCTGATGAACTCAACCCAAATAGGTTAGCAATTTCATTAGTTTACCATAAAAAAAACTTAAGAACCAGAATGTCTGGAGGATACCTTTTTGGAGGCTCCTCCTCCCTATATTCTGCACTAGGTGTAAGTTATAACATCAACTTGGTTGAGGATTATAAATGGGATTTAACCTTTAATCCCGAGCTCAGTTTTTTGTTTAGCCAACAAACGGTAAGTGAACAAATTTCGTCTGGTTTTTCACCTCAACAGATCGAACAGGATGTTTTTGAATTAATCAACACTAAGATAGAGTTTCCGATTGAACTCGATTTTGGATCTTGGGATTTTGAAGTGTCTTACAATTTAAATTTTCCTAGTCCACTAATTAGCGAGACCAATATTATTAACACCTCTTTTTTTACCTTCACAATAGGGTATTTTGTTGGGTTATAATTTTAATTGAAGTTTAAAATAGATTTTTATATTTGATAAAAAATAATGAATGCTTAGGTACTTTGCAATTTACATCTTTACATTCTTAATAATTTTTTTGGCGACGATTTCATGTCAGTCTAAAAAAAAATCAAAATACATATTAGCACCTTTTACAGAGTTAGATACCCTTTCTACCAATGATTGGTGGAACAGAAAAACCAGTCCAATTATTTCAATGAAAGTACCTAGAGATCAAGTAATTGCATTTGGGATCTACACCACTTCGAATAATACCCTTAAACTATCTGCTCAACTATTCCCCCTTTACCCTGAAGAGTCTCGAATTGTAAAATTAGCATTTTATATAGATAACACATGGAAAGTAGTTCAAACTGAGCAGGTAAATGAAATTGGGTGGTCTGTACTTTTTAGAATTGATAATTGGGAAGTGAATAAGAATATAAAGTATAAACTAATCCATGGTAAAAAAGCTTTTTTTGAAGGATTGATCCGAAAAGACCCTATCAATAAAGCCGAAATAAAATTGGCGGCATTATCCTGCAATAGCAATAAGGACCGTGGGGATAGAGATGAGTATGTTAGAAATATTAATACTTTAGATCCAGATTTAATTTTCTTTGCGGGAGATCAATCATACGATCATAAGGAGCACACTGCGGCTTGGATAAAATTTGGTTTACAATTTAGAGAACTCTTTAGAGATCGCCCGTGCATTACCATTCCAGATGATCACGATATTGGACAGGGAAATCTTTGGGGTGAGGGTGGTAAAAAATCTATGCGTAAGGACGGAAACGATGGCGGTTATTTTTTCCATCCAGAATACGTTAAAATGGTAGAGCGAGCACAAACTGCTCATCTACCTGACCCATATCATAAAGAAGAACTTGATCAAGGGATTAAAGCCTATTTTACCAATTTAAAAATTGGTGATGTAGATTTTGCCATAATTGAAGATCGTAAATTTAAATCCGGGCCCAACGGAAAGATACCAAAACAAGGACCAAGGGCCGATCATATAAATGATCCTAATTATGATCCAGAATCTATAAATCTTCCTGAACTGGTTTTGTTAGGAGATCTTCAACACAAGTTTTTAACCCAATGGGGAAAAAAGAAAGAAACGAAAATGAAAGCTGTTCTTTCTGCAACTGGATTTTGTGGCGGAGCACATCTTCACGGAAGACAAAGTAATCGACTTCATGCAGATTTGGACTCTAATGGATGGCCACAACACGGAAGAAATACCGCCCTTAGGCTTATTCGTGATGCTGGAGCTGTTCATATTGCTGGAGATCAACATCTGCCGACAGTTATCCATCACGGTATTGATGAGTTTGATGATGGACCTTGGGCTTTTGTCGTTCCAGCAATTGTAAATAATTACTATAGTCGTTGGTGGTGGCCAGAGAATGAAAAGCCAGGAGAAAAATCCAATGATAAATTACCTTGGACAGGGCACTATCTAGATGGATTTAAAAATAAAATTAATGTTCAGGCTTATGCCAATCCTGATTCAGAATCAAACGGGGCAGGTTTTGGATTTATCCGCTTTAACACTGTCGCAAATGAAGTCACTTTTGAATGTTGGCCTAGAAATATAGATTTAACTGAAGATGATGTTCAACAATTCCAGGGGTGGCCAGTAAAAATAAAATTATAGGTAAATGATTATAAAAAGATTTTGCCTTTTATTGAGTATTATTTTAATTAGCTGTGCCCGAGATGTAAAGCAATTGCCTAAGAAACCGAATGTGCTTTTTATACTAGTGGATGACCTTGGTTGGAAAGACTTGGGCTGTTATGGCAGCTCATTCTATGAGACACCAAACATTGATCTTTTGGCATCGCAGAGCTACAGATTTACCAATGCCTATTCTTCCAATCCAGTATGCTCCCCAACCCGAGCTTCAATTATGACCGGAAAACATCCCTCCAGGATTGGAATAACGGATTGGATTCCCGCCGAAAATCCTCCTAGTGAACTGTGGCATAAACTGCGTCAAAATCAAAAGCTTGTCCAGCCTAAAAATAAACATGCATTACCTCTTGAGGAGTTTACCATGGCTGAAGCGCTAAAGACAGCTGGCTATCCAACTTTTTATGCTGGAAAATGGCACCTAGGAGATGAAGGATTTTTTCCGCAGGATCAAGGGTTTCAAATCAATAAAGGGGGACACATTAAAGGCTCTCCTCCTGGAGGGTATTACACCCCTTATAATAATCCTCAGCTTGAGGATGGACCAGAGGGGGAATACCTTACAGATCGACTCACTGATGAATCAATAGCTTTTATGGATCAAAATAAAGAAAACCCTTTCTTTCTTTACCTTGCCTTTTACACCGTCCATACACCTATTCAGCCAAATTTAAAATATCTACAGAAATTCAAACAAAAAAGAAAGCTACTTAAAGACAGTTTACCTATTAAGATTAAAGAGCAAAAAGGTTATACCGTTCAAAACCAGTACAATGCATCTTACGCATCAATGGTTTACGCTTTAGATCAAAATATAGGTAGGTTGATAGATAAGCTTAAAACTTTAAAACTTTTAGAAAATACACTTATTATTTTTACCTCAGACAATGGCGGGTTATCCACATTAATTGGTAAATCAGTTTATGGAAGAGATGCACCAACAAGTGTTTTGCCATTAAGAGCAGGAAAAGGCTGGGCTTATGAGGGAGGGATAAGAGTCCCACTAATCATAAAACCTCCAAACAACTTTCAGGCTAAAACAATCGAAGCTCCTGCCAATAGCATGGATTATTACCCTACAGTTTTAGATTACACAGGTATTGGATTAAACCCGGATCAACACATTGACGGGATTAGTCTAAAACCCCTCTTGGAGGGTGAAACTAAGATTAGTCATGAACAACTTTTTTGGGACTTTCCCCATTATCACGGAAGCGGCTGGACTCCAGGAAGGGCTATGAGAAAAGGTCCCTGGAAGTTGATTTACTTTTTTGAAAATGAGATTTATGAACTTTATAATTTGGACAATGATATTGGTGAACAAAATAATTTAGCAGCGATTTATCCAGAAAAGTTAAAGGAAATGAAGAAATTACTAAATGTGTGGGGTGACGAAATAAATGCTCAAAAACCAAAGATTAATGAAAATTTTAAATAAATTTAATTTTAACCTATTGTGAATTTTTCAATTGTAAATATACTTTTCTTATCCATTTTTATCGGTTTTATTGCTGATAATTCTGAGGTAGACTATTTACAAATTATTCCAGGTACAGTTGAAAAAGTTGAGATGATTTATTTACCCGGAGGTACTTTTACGATGGGTAGTCCAAAGTCTGAGAAGAACCATTTTGGTGACGAGGGGCCACAACACGAGATTGAAATTGCCCCTTTTTGGATAGGTAAATACGAGATCACTTGGGATATTTACGAATTATTTATTGCTCGAGAAATTGATTCAAAAAAACCTACTGAAGTTTTGGGTGATGAGGTTAGTATTGAAGTAGACGCCGTCTCTGGTGCTACCCAGCCTTATACTGATATGAGTTTCGGCATGGGTATTGATGGATACCCTGCTATTTGTATGACGCAGCTTTCTGCCGTAAAATTTTGCAAGTGGCTCTCAGCAATGACTGGAAATTTTTATCGTTTACCAACCGAAGCAGAATGGGAATTTGCTTGCCGGGCTGGAACAAAAACCGCTTATTCATTTGGAGATGACCCAGCAGATTTAGATCTTTATGCATGGTATGAAGGAAATAGTAANGGAGCTTATCAAAAAGTAGGNAAAAAAAAACCTAACCCTTGGGGANTGTTTGATATGCATGGNAATGTTTCGGAGTGGACATTGGATCAATACATTCCAACTGTTTACAATAAAAGAAAAAGAAAGACNGTATCTAATCCTAGAGTAATTCCTAAAAAAACATACCCCAGAGCTGTTCGAGGAGGAGCGTGGACAGACCAGCCGAGTAGGCTCAGAAGTGCATCGAGAAGACCATCCTCAAAACAGTGGAAAAAAAGAGACCCCCAAATCCCNAAAAGTCTNTGGTGGCACACTGATGCNCCCTTTGTNGGCTTTAGGATCGTAAGACCGTTAAATACGCCTACTGTTGAGGAACAAAAAACATATTGGAATTAAATAAAAAATCAATGAAATTTAAACAAAACAATTTACTAAGTAGAAGAAATTTTGTCAAGAGCACCACTTTGGCTACTACCGGTATACTATCTGCAACTATTCCGGTGGCTGCAATGGCTAATGTAAATGGAGATAAAAAGTTAAAACTCGCTCTTGTTGGATGTGGGGGTCGCGGAACAGGAGCTATAGTTCAGGCCTTACAAGCCGACGAAAACACTGAACTAGTTGCAATGGCAGATGCTTTTCAAGATAGAGTTGAAAAAAGNTTAAAAGCAATTCAGGAACACTTTGATGGTNTTAAGAAAATTAAAGTGAAACCAAAAANTCTTTTTTCAGGATTTGATGCTTATAAAAAAGCAATAGATATGGCAGATGTAGTTATTCTTACAACACCTCCTGGATTCAGACCATATCACTTTGAGTATGCAATTCAGAACGGAAAACACGTGTTTATGGAAAAACCCGTTGCAACAGACCCCGTTGGTGTTAGAAAGGTTTTGGATGTAGCCAGAATGGCAAAAGAAAAAAAGCTTAATGTAGTTGTTGGATTACAAAGGCATTATCAAAAAAAGTATATTGATATTCTTGAAAGGGTAAATGATGGTCAAATTGGAAAAATTACAGGGGGTCAAGTATATTGGAATAGTCGTGGTGTATGGGTAAGAGCGAGAGAGTCTAAACAAACTGAAATGGAGTATCAAATGAGAAATTGGTACTATTTTAATTGGTTNTGCGGTGATCATATTCTAGAACAGCACATTCANAANATAGATGTNGCNAANTGGTTTNTNGGTGATTANCCTGNAAAGGCNCAAGGAATGGGAGGAAGACANGTTNGAAATGGAAAAGACCATGGAGAAATTTTCGACCATCATTTTGTTGAGTTCACATATAATACTGGAGCAGTTATCTCAAGCCAGTGCAGACATCAACCTGGNTGTATGAGTAGGGTGGATGAAAGTTTCCAAGGAACCAAAGGGAGCGCAAATATGCGTTATGGGGAACTTATTGACTTAGATGGAAATGCAATTCATAAATATAGNAGTGGGAAGTCAACAANAAGCAGCAAACCGAGTAGTTCTGTTGCAAACCCTTTNAATGAACCNAACCCCTATCAGGTAGAACATGATAAGTTGTTTGCTTCGATCAGAAATGGTGGAGTAATTTCAGATGCTGAGAATGGAGCCAAGAGTACCTTGACAGCTATAATGGGAAGGATGGCCACTTATTCTGGAAAAGAAATTACATGGGAACAAGCCCTGAATTCAAATTTACAGTTAATGCCAGAAAATATTGATTGGAATAGTAACCCTCCAACAATGCCCGATTCAAAAGGACTGTATTCGATTCCAACTCCTGGAATTACAACTTTTTAATTTGAAAATGGATAGAAGAACTTTTACTAAGTCCTCAATTTGGGCTTCCTTAGGTTTGGCTGTTGCACCAAGGGTGATGGCTGGTCAAAATAATTTTAACAAACATCAATTTAATTTAAAATATGCTCCTCATATTGGAATGTTTAATAATTTGGCAGGAGATGACCCAATTGATCAGCTAAACTTTATCGCAGATCAAGGGTTTACTGCTTTTGAGGATAATAATATGGGTACTAGGCCTATTTCATTGCAAGAAAAAATGTCTTTAACTATGCAAAAAAGAGGTTTGGAAATGGGTGTATTTGTTGGCTATAAAGATTTTAAAAATCCAACTTTAGCCGGAGGTAAAGAAGAAGCTCGTAGGGATTTTCTAAAACAAATTAAGACCTCTGTAGAAGTTGCTAAACGAGTCAATGCAAAATGGTTTACNGTAGTTCCTGGGACTGTTGACTTAAGATTAGTTGAAGGCTATCAAACCGCGAATGTTGTTGANAGTTTAAAACAGGCTTCGTCTATACTTGAACCAAATGNNCTTGTAATGGTNTTAGAACCACTAAATTGGTATAGAAACCATCCTGGATTATTTCTTAAAGAGAGTCCCCAAGCCTTCAATATTTGTAAAGCCGTGAACTCTCCCTCCTGTAAAATACTTTTTGATATTTATCATCAACAAATTCAGGAAGGAAATCTTATTCCTAATATTGAAAAATGTTGGGATGAGATAGGATATTTTCAAATTGGAGATAATCCTGGCAGAAAGGAACCCACTACAGGAGAAATAAATTANAAGAATATCTTTAAATACATTCACGGTAGGAGGTTTAATGGAATTCTCGGCATGGAGCATGGAAATTCTAAACCTGACAAGGCTGGTGAACTTGCAGTTATTGAAGCGTATAAATCTGTAGATTCTTTTATGTAAATATTTAGTTGTATTTTANCATAANTCATAATAAAATCTATTGAACAAATATATACCATCAAGTTCAAATCCTTGGGATTCCGCTAAGATTCAACTCGTTTTTAGAAGGTTGGGCTTTGGTTGTTCTCTCTCGGATATTAATAAATACTCTAATTATACCCCTGAGCAGACTATTGAAGATATAATTGACAATGCTAAATTAACAGATTTAACAGCAGCACCAGATTGGGCTGATTGGGATAATAAGACTTTTAATTCTTCAGGTAATAACAAGGCTTATTATCATACNATATTGCAAAAACAGGCTTTGGGCGATATTATTAACAATGGATTTAGAGAACGACTAAGTTTATTTTGGAGTAATCATTTTGTAGTAGAGTATTTAGATGTTAACCAACCTGCATANTTGTATAAATATTATAAATTAATTCAAGAAAATTGCCTTGGAAATTTTAAAACATTTGTACATAAAATNGGACTTNCTCCTGCAATGTTGATGTATCTCAATGGTTATCAAAANAAAAAAAATAGTCCAAATGAAAANTATGCTCGTGAATTGTACGANCTTTTNACCTTAGGTGAAGGAAATGGATATTCCCAACAAGATATTGTTGAAACTGCTAGAGCCCTTACAGGNTTCACTAAAACAAAAACTTATATGGGTGAAATTGAGTTTAATGAAAACACTTATGACAATGGGTCAAAAACTATTTTTGGACAAACAGGGAGCTGGGGATACAATGATGTAGTTGATATATTATTTCAAGAAAAAAAAGACTTAATAGCTGATTTCATTTGCAGTAAAATCTATCGTTATTTTGTTAGTCCAATAGAGGACAAATCAATAATATCTGAGATGTCAATTACACTTAAAGAAAATGACTTTGAGTTATCTCCAGTTTTCAAACAATTATTTAAAAGTGAGCATTTTTTTGACACAAATAATAGTAATATCTTAATCAAAAGCCCAATTGATATGATGATAGGGTTACATCTTCAACTATCTTTTAGTTATGATGAAAATATTGACTTACCTCTACAATTCAGAAATAAGTGTAGGGATATGGGACAAAATGTTTTCTCTCCTGTAGATGTTGCTGGCTGGCAGGGTAATCATGAATGGATTAATTCAGAAACCCTTCCAAAAAGATGGGAGTTTGCTGATTACTTGCTTATTAGGTACTGGAGAAAAAATAAAAATCAATTTAAAAAGCTTATTAAAAACTTGGTTGGAAACAATGAAAATGATTTAGAGGTGATTGTGAATAAATTAAAAAACTTTATTTTTTGCCCATATCAGATGAAAAGTGAGGAAATGGATGAAGCTATTAAAATTTTTATTGGAGAGGTTCCAGAAAGTTATTTTGAGGATGGAACTTGGACAATTAATGATGATTCTGTCCCAAGACAAGTATATGACTTGTTAAGATTTTTAGTTGGACTTCCTGAATTTCAATTGAAATAAAAATGAAGAATAACAAGTTAAATGAAAGAAGTAAAAAAAATCATGACAGGGAACATGCACATTGGGATCGCAGAGGTTTTTTGAAAACTCTTGGAATTGCTGGGGCGGGTTCAATCTCTTTTGCAGGCAGCTCGCTATCGGTAGTAAATTCTCATTTTCTGACAAATGCTCTATCTGAGGCTGATTCAGACCGGATTTTAGTTTTGATAAGATTAAAAGGTGGGAATGATGGCTTGAATACAATTGTCCCCCTTTATGATTATGATCTTTATGTGAATAAAAGACCAAAAATTCATATTCCTCAAAATAGTCTCATTAAATTAAATGATGACTTTGGGATTCCTAAATACATGGAAAATCTAGATTCGATTTGGAAAGATGGCTCAATGAAAGTAATTAATGGAGTAGGATATGAAAACCAAAATCTTTCACATTTTAAATCTTCTGAAATTTGGGCTACAACTACTAATGATAGTTATGTGACTAGTGGTTGGCTGGGAAGATATTATGAAGAGAAATACATGGATTACATGATTAATCCTCCTGAAAAACCTTTAGCTATCCAAATAGGAAGTGGAGGTGATATGATATTTAATGGTGATTTAACTACCTACTCTTTTTCAGTTTCTAGTCCTCAAAGGTTAAAGAGAGTTGCTCAGAATGGAACCTTATTTGATATTAATAACTCCGAAACAGGACTTCATGCAGATCAGGTAACTTTTCTAAGGGAAGCAGCTAATACTACTTTTAGATATGCCTCAATTATAAATGATTCCTATAATAACTCGAGTGATTATCAAGAATATGAAAATAATAATTTCGATCTTCAAATGAGTTTGGTATCAAGATTTATTAAGGGGGGTCTAGGNACAAAANTTTATATGGTTACATTGGGNGGNTTNGANACTCATAANAATCAACCNANTAGNCATCAAAATTTNATGAGCAGACTATCNAGNGCNATCAAAACNTTTTATGATGATCTNCAAAAGCANGGNNTNGCTGATAAGGTNCTATCAATGACTTTTTCTGAGTTTGGTCGTCGAGTTGCTGAAAATGGTTCAAGCGGAACAGATCATGGCTCAGCTGCACCTATCATGTTATTTGGTCCTGCACTTAGGGGTAGTGGATTTATTGGAAAACACCCTGAGTTAACTAATCTAGATAAGAAGGGAAATATGGCTAATACTACAGACTTTAGGTCTGTTTATGCAACTATTTTATCCGATTGGCTTTGTGCAGANACCAATTACATCAATAATTCAGTAATTGGAGCTGAATTCAATCTTTTAGGATTAGGATTAGGATGCAATGGAGTTGAAAATTTACAGTTGACCGATGACCCTATTCTTCCACTTCANNNTGCAGTTAATGATGACCAAGGAGCAAGTTTATATATATCGATTAACGAACCAAGCAATGTAGAGGTTGCTATTTTTGATATTCTGGGAAGAAGGGTAGGATCATCATATAATAAACAACTAAGTTCGGGAAGACATACCTTACCCCTTCGTTCAATTAAAGAAACACGTCTTCCTCTTGGGCAATATTTCTATAAGATTCGTGTAAACAACGATAAAATATATAGCAGATCTTTTTTAGTAAAATAGATACAATTTCAATCTGAAAATTTTTTCACATTTTCCAAAAGNGAAGCTAATTCTAGGCTATTTTTNTGACTCCATTTTCCNTCTGTCTTNTTATTAATTATACATTGATTAACCTCTTNTATCTGATAATTAAATCCGTTTCCTTCAGTAGGAAGTTTNTCT
This sequence comes from Flavobacteriaceae bacterium TMED121, assembly GCA_002171295.2. Taxonomy (GTDB): domain Bacteria; phylum Bacteroidota; class Bacteroidia; order Flavobacteriales; family Flavobacteriaceae; genus UBA8316. Next base: position 45,270 of record NHFW02000021.1, on the reverse strand, counting down.
TCTAAAACTTTTGTGTTATTAATTAGTTTAATTGATTGTGTGTCATGCCAACGTCNAGGTAAGATAATCTGCCCNGAGGTTCCACATATTTTAGCGTTNTTNTCACTTGGATTAGTAATTCCACAATAGAGCATTGCATGGGCGTCTTCATACTNTAAGATCATTGAGGTTTGAATGTCAACCCCCGTTGGACCCAACATTCTTTGAGCCTTAATTTTTTTAGGCATACCGAGTATGTAATATGCTAGAAAGAGCGGATAAATCCCAATATCTAAAAGAGCTCCTCCTCCTTTTTCTGGATCCATTAACCGGTGAGANATGTCAGCATCCAATCGATAAAAAGAGAACTCTGCATAGATGAATCTCGGTATTCCTATTTTACCCTCCTTAATCCATTTTTTTGCTCTATTTATTGCCGGATTGAATCTTGACCAAAGNGCTTCCATCAAAAAACAATTTTGATTTTTAGCTTTTTCAATCATTTGTTTGATCTCAGCGGTATTTAACCCTAAAGGTTTTTCGCATAAAACTGCCTTTCTTGATCCAAGAGCATTAAATGTCATTTTTTTGTGACAATTGTTTAAACTAGCGATATAAACTACTTCAACGTCCTCGTCGTCAAATAACTGATCATAATATTTATAAGCCCTTTTAGCGCCATAACTACTTTTAAACTTTATTGCCCTCTCTAGATCTGAGGAGGCTACAGCAACCAAATCTGATTCTGAATTTTTAATTAAATCCGCTGCAAACTTATTTGCAATATTACCTAACCCAGCGATTCCCCATTTAACTTTTCTANTCATTTTTTTTCAATTTATAAAAATCACATTATTTAATTGATAATCAAACTCTTTATATGGTGGATTTTCTTTATTTTCCCCAAAATAATTTAATAAAAACTAAATGAAGAAAGTAGCCTTAATTATTTTGATGTTGCCATTATTATTTGCTTGCCATCAACAACAAAAACCCAATATTTTATTCATTATGTCAGATGACCATGCCTTTCAGGCTGTTAGCGCATACGGCCATGGACTTAATAACACACCAAATATAGACCGCATTGCCAATGAGGGAGCTATTTTTAACAAAGGTTTTGTAACCAATTCAATTTGTGCGCCTAGCAGAGCAGTTGTTTTAACTGGGAAGCACAGTTTCATCAACGGGAAAGTTGACAATGTTCAAGCTTTTGACTGGGGTCAGCCTAATTTTGCTAAAGATCTTCAAGCCGTTGGTTATCAAACTGCTTTAATTGGTAAAATTCATTTAAACGGTCTACCCCAAGGATTTGATTATTCAGCTGTTTTACCAGGTCAAGGACACTACTATAATCCAGACTTTATAATTAATGGAGTAAAAGAGCGAATTAATGGGTACGTAACAACCATAACTACTGAGTTAGGATTAGATTGGCTTAAAAACAAAAGAGATAAGACAAAACCATTTTTGATGCTTTATCAACAAAAAGCTCCACATAGAAACTGGCAGTCAGAGGAAAAGTACTTATCCCTTTTTGATGATAAAACTTTTGATTTCCCTGAAAACTTTTTTGACAATTATGAAGGTCGTACTGCTGCTGCAGCGCAAGAAATGATGATTTCAGCCACCGAAGAGCAGCTAGCAGTAACAAACGGTGCTGGAGGTCATGGAAGGTGGGGTCATGATTTTAAATTATTGGTAGACCCCTTTGGTAGGGATACTCGATTTGGTAAAGAATTAAACCGCTTTACTCCTGAACAAAAACAAGCATGGCTTAAAGCTTATACTCCTAAAAATGATCAAATGAGAGCAGCTAATTTAGAGGGTAAAGATCTGGCCAAATGGAAATTTAACAGATACTTAAAAGATTATTTGAGAACAATTCAATCTGTTGACGATGGAGTTGGAGAAGTTTTAGATTATCTGGACGAAAACGGTTTAGCAGAAAATACTATTGTAGTATACACATCAGATCAAGGTTTTTATCTTGGTGAGCATGGATGGTTTGACAAGAGATTTATGTATGAAGAATCATTTAGGACCCCCATACTGATGAGATACCCAAAAGAAATCAAACCGGGTACTCAAATAGACGAATTGATTCAAAATCTAGATTTTGCACCTACCTTTTTGGATTATGCCGGAGTTCAAATTCCTGAAGATATGCAGGGAGAGTCATTTAGAAAAGTTGTCAGCAAGGAGACCAGTGAATGGCGAGATGCGATTTACTACACTTATTACGAATATCCCTCGGTTCATATGGTTAAACGTCATAATGGCGTTAGAACTGACCGTTACAAACTAATGCATTTTTATTATGACATTGATGTATGGGAAATGTATGATTTAGAAAAAGATCCATCTGAAATGAAAAATATTTATAATGACCCCAACTACTCAGAGGTTCAAAAAATGATGCATAAAAGATTTGAAGAAATGCGAGACAAATATGGAGATTCAGACGAATTGGATCAAATGCATATTGAGAACTATCTAAGCCATTTGAAAAAAAGACGAAGAGGGTAACCCTAATAGCCATTGATTGACCCTTTTTGATAATAGTTTAAAAGGGTTTTTTGAAAATATAAATTCAAATGAAGTCGATTTGCAGTTGGTTATTGATAATTATAATTTTTGGTTGCTCTAAAATTGAAGCACCTCCAAACATAATTTTAATAATGGCTGATGACCAGGGTTGGGGTGATGTAAGTTATAATGGGCATCCATACTTAAAAACCCCCAATTTAGACTCAATGGTTAAAAATGGTGCTGTTTTTACAAGGTTTTATTCTGCAGGTTCTGTTTGCTCTCCTACCCGAGCAAGTGTAATGACAGGAAGACATCCAGAAAGAATGGGGATTTGTGGAGCAAACTGTGGTCATATTCAAACTGAAGAAATTACAATAGCTGAATTAGTAAAACAAAAAGGCTACCGAACAGGACATTTTGGAAAGTGGCATTTAGGGACGCTTACTAAAGATATTTTGGATGCAAACCGAGGTGGAAGAAAACAAAACGATATTCACTATGCACCTCCCAAAAATCATGGTTTTGATGTAAGTTTTGTAACAGAATCTAAAGTACCCACATGGGACCCCATGGTTACTCCACCTAAAAGTTCAGGTGATGTGAATGGCTCCTTGATTGAGGGAGAGCCATTTGGCACCTATTATTGGTCTGGACCTGGAAGACGAGTGATAGAAAATCTTGAGGGAGATGATTCGCGTATAATTATGGATCGGGTCATTCCATTTATTGAAAAAGCGGTTTCAGATCGTCTTCCATTTTTATCTATTGTATGGTTTCATGCTCCTCATTTACCAGTACTTACTGGTGAGAAATATAAATCACTTTATTCAGGACTGAGCGAAGATGAACAAGAATATTACGGNGTAATAACTGCTCTAGATGAACAAGTGGGTAGGTTAAGGAATAAGTTAAAAAGTTTAAATATTTACGATAATACATTAGTTTTTTATACCTCTGACAATGGTCCTGAAACTCAAAAAGAAGTAAGGGAAGGTAAGATCCCTTTTGGACGAACACGTGGAGTGACAAATGGTTTACGAGGACGAAAGAGGAGCCTTCATGAGGGTGGAATTAGGGTTCCAGGAATTGTGGAATGGCCTAGGAAGATCAAATCAGGAACAGTCATAGACGCTCCTTGTTTTACTTCTGACTATTTCCCTACCATTGCTAAGATTTTAGATATTGAACTTGATAAATATAAGCGACCCTTTGATGGTCAAGACCTTCAACCCTACTGGTCCAAACAAAAAGATATAAGAGACAAACCCCTGGCTTTTTATTTTAAAAAAAATTATGCATTGATTGACAATGAATTCAAATTCATGGGAGGTGAAAACGAAAAGTCTAGACTCTACAATTTAGTTACAGACCCTTCAGAGCAAGTTGATATTTCAATCCAATATCCAAAAAAATTTAAATCACTTTCGAAGATTTATCAAAAGTGGTATAATTCTGTTCAAAAAAGTAATTTGGAATAATAATATTGAATTAAGAGCTAACTTAGAAAAATTTATATTACAACTTGTTTGTATGAAACAAATTAAGGATTTAATTGACTTAATAACCTTGGATAAGGTTGGAGAAAATATTTTTAAAGGAGAAAACTTTCAAACTCCATGGGGTAGAGTTTTTGGCGGGCAAGTATTGGCTCAATCTCTAAATGCAGCGTATCAGACTGTTCCTGATGACCGACATGCTCACTCAATGCACGGATACTTTATTTTAGGAGGGAATCTTGATCTTCCTATTACATATGAAGTAGATATTATTCGTGATGGTAAAAGTTTTACAACTCGCAGGGTGGTAGCTTTTCAAGAAGGTAGAGCTATTTTTAATATGTCCGCCTCCTTTCAATTACAACAAAAAGGCGTAAATCATCAATTTGCAATGCCTAATTTGATACCTCCAGAAAAACTTTTAAGTGACTTGGAACAATTAGAGGTCCAAAAAATTGCTCCAAAAATATACAACAGATTTAAAAAAATTAAACCCGAGGTAATTGAGTTTCGACCCTTAGAGAAACTAAACCTTGATAATGCAATAGATGAACCAGCTGAAAGTAATTTTTGGTTACGATCCAAGGAGAAAACTCCTTTTGAAATGCCAATTCAACACCAGCTTTTAGCCTATATTTCAGATTATGGCTTATTGCGAACAGCTACCTTACCTCATCGAAATGAATTAAGTGTTGGAAATACCTTTTTTGCAAGTTTAGATCATGCACTTTGGTTTCATAGAGACTTCAGTTTTGATAAATGGTTGCTTTACTCGACCGATAGCCCAAGTGCATCTAATGCTCGGGGGTTTGCCCGTGGATCCATATACGATCAGAATGGATTATTGATTGCCTCTACGGCACAAGAGGGATTGATAAGACAAATTATTTCTTAATTATTAAATAAATCATGGTCTTCCTTAACCCGGTTATCCAATTATTAAATAAGTAAAAACATGAGTAAGTTTTTATATATTTTGATTGGTCTGGCTGGGATTTTAATTTTTCAATCTTGCACAAAATCTTCTGATGATAAAGGATCACTAGATGAAAATTTAGTTGACCCACCTAATATTTTATTAATCATTGCAGATGATATGGGTGTTGATTTTACACCAGGTTATAATGTGGGAGATAAAAAGCCATTTATGCCAAACTTATCTCAACTTCAAGCTGATGGTATTATATATGAAAATGTATGGTCAGCACCAATATGTGCTCCTACAAGGGCTTCTATAATTACTGGAAAATATGGGATTCATAATGGTGTTCTTAATACATCAAATGCTGGAACAATAAAAGATTCCGAGAAAACTATTCAGTCATATTTAGATGAAAAATTAGGTAAAGTTTATACACATGCTATTATAGGAAAATGGCATTTATCAAATCAAGAACCTAACCGTCCTAACCAAATGGGTATAGATTACTTTGCTGGGTTGATTCCCGGTACTGTCTCAGATTATAAGCTNTGGGATTTAACCATAAATGGTCAGACTATAACTNANTCTGATTACATTACNACAAAATTCACAGATCTAGCCATTCAATGGATTAAAGGACAACACCAACCTTGGTTTTGTTGGCTGGCTTATACAGCGCCTCATTCNCCTTTTCATTTACCTCCTAATGAAATGCATTCCCAGGGTGAACTTTCATCAAGCCAAGGTGTTATTGATGCTGATCCCTCCCCTTATTATATCGGAATGATTGAAAGTATAGATTTTGAAATGGGCAGATTATTGAGAAGTATTCCTAGTGATCAAAAAGAGAATACCTTAATTATTTTTTTGGGAGATAATGGAACTCCTGGAAAGGTAATCCAAGCTCCTTATGAGAATAACCGATCTAAAGGCTCACTTCACCAAGGTGGAATTCATGTGCCCATGATAATCGGAGGATCACTGGTTAACAGAAAGGGAGAACGCGATCAAAGTTTGATTCACACCGCAGACCTTTTTTCAACCATCGCACAAGTAGCGGGAATTAGCGAAGCAGAATATTTTAACAGTCAAAGTTTTTACAAAACATTATCAAAGTCCACAACTTCAGCAAGAGCCTATAATTATTCTGAGATTCTTGACAACGACCGACCGGCTAAATCAGGCTTTACTATTCGAAATGAGCGCTATAAGTTAATTACGTTAGATAATAATTCTTTTCGTTTTTATGATCTCAAAAATGACCCATATGAAAAAAGTAATTTAATTAACGGTAATTTATCAAACGAGGAGCAAAATATTTTGGATAAGTTGATAATTGAGGCATCTGATCTACGAAAAAAGTAAAATTTATTTATTGTAAAATTGAAATTATAATTCTGTTTTTCGAACTATAATTTCAGCTTTGAGTGGGTGTTTATTACTTTTTTAAGACAACTGTTCTAACTGTCTCTTTTCTTTATANTTTGCAATAATTAAAATCATTTAATGGAAATCNTTTTATTACTGACATCTAGTTTAAGTCTAGTCTTACTAATCTTTTTGTTATTTAAGAAGCAAGATAAAGCTAATCTTANTANGGAATTAACNGAATTAATTAAAGNNGAGTTTTNTCAAAACCGAGAGGAATTAACAAAGAATTTAAGAGAAACCCGTTTGGAAATTACCCAAAGTATAGAAAGGTTAAATGAAGTTCTGTCAAAAAAAGCTAAAGAGGACCGAGATGAATTAAGAAATACACTCAAAGATTTTCAAGAATCCTTTTCNAAAAATGTTACTGCTTTTAACGATTTACAAAANCAAAACTTTGAACGTTTAAATCAAAAGCAAGATGAGTTGGTGAAATCAACTGAGATAAAATTAGAAAAGATGCGAGAGACTGTAGATGAAAAGTTACACAAGACCCTTGAAGATCGNTTAGGTAAATCTTTTGANGTTGTCACTCAGCAATTATTAAAAGTCCAAAAAGGACTAGTGGAGATGCAAACACTTGCATCTGGAGTNGGGGATTTAAAAAAGGTATTAAGTAATGTCAAAACCAGTGGGGTATTAGGCGANATACAGTTAGGNAATATTTTAGAGCAAATTCTTGCTCCTGAACAATATGACGCTAATGTTAAAACCAAAAAAGAATCCGATGCTTTGGTAGAGTTTGCCATCAAACTTCCTGGTAAAAGTCATAACAGTGGGCCTGTTTACCTTCCAGTAGATGCAAAGTTTCCACAAGAAGATTATACACGTCTTCAATCGGCTTATGAATCAGGAGACAATAAGATAATTGAAGCCTCATTACGCTCATTATTGGGCTCCATAAAAAAGTTTGCTCGTGATATTTCTGAGCGATACGTAGATCCACCTCATACTACTGATTTTGGGATTATGTTTTTACCTTTTGANGGACTTTACGCAGAGGTTACGCGTCANCCAGAAATTATTTCTCTATTGCAGCGAGAATATAAAATTATTATTACAGGTCCAACTACCCTAGCCGCTATGCTCAACAGCTTACAGATGGGATTTAAAACATTGGCTATACAAAAACGTAGTAGTGAAGTTTGGGAAATATTAGCCAGNGTGAAAAAAGAATTTTCTGCTTTTGGGACCGTNTTAGAGAAGGCTCAGAAAAAAATTAAGGAAGCTGATAACGAAATTGAAAAAATGGTNACTACTAGGACNAGAATGATGCTTTCTAAACTTAAAAAAGTCGAGCAAATAGAGGCNCCAAAANCAGANAAAGATTTNGAAGANGAAGATACTTTNAAATTACAATAAACTTATAGCCCACTAATTATTTCGATNGTTGNATTTTGAGTTTTAAATTTCTCAATTCCTANAGCACTTACCTTACTATTCCAAAGAAATATTTTCTCTAAGTTTTTCATTTGNGAAAAAATATTGAAAGACGCATCAGTGATTTGTGTACCATATATATTNAGTTCCCTTAAATTCTTTATGTTTTTTAGAAANGGAANGCCTCTATCTGTAAGATTATTTTTTTGGATTCTNAGCCTTGTTANGTTTGGNAATTCTGANANTGTAGATAACATTTCATCTTTTAATTCGCAGTTAGAAAAATTCAGCCAAGTAATATTACCTTTTAATGTTTTTAATAAATTAATGTCATCACTGGTTATTTTTTTAGCTATAAATTTAATTTCTAAAAGGCTTTTTTCGCTATTCAAAAATCGCCATCTATATTTTTCCTTACTCAATATTTTCAATTTGTTCTCAGAAACCGGATCAAGTCTTAATTTCTCAATGTAAGATTTTTCTTTTAAGTCCAAGTTATAGTTAACNTCAACNAGAGTTCGAATGCTATTATCATTTCTAAGTTTNGTTAATGGGGTCCTGAGCTTTGCTCCGTTGTCAATCCACCATTTTAAAACCGCGACTTGATCAAAGCTCATAGGTATGCCTGAGGGGGGCATGAATTTTGGTTGATTTTGCGAGAGACTTACTCTTTTAAAGATTGAGCTTTTGTATGGATTTCCTTTTTGAATTCCATGACTATTATTGCCTCCTTTTACCAAGTTTTCAAATGTACTAATATCAAGCCCTCCGTAGGAATTATTTTTATTATGACAGGCAATACATTTTTCCTTTAAAATGGGGTAAATTAAATCCTCATAAACGTAAATGGAATCAAGTGAATCGTACTTATTTGTCAATAATACAGTTTGAATCTTATTTTGTTTAACAAAAGGCAAGCTATTAATCAAATATCCTTCACCATGCGTCATTTCACCACCATAGTGTCCAGTGATTAAAATTAAAATAAGAACCGAAAAATTAAAAAATCTATTGACTGAGGTCGGGGCATTAAAGTTAATAGTTCTAATGATCCACATAACAAAAGTCAGACCTACAAAAGCAAAACCTGTCCACTTGTGAATATCAATTTGAGATTCAAAATAATAGTTGTTATCCCCAAGAAACCATCCAAAAAGTGCAGCGATAGCTCCACTGATAAAAGAAAAAAACCAACCGAGTGTAATTAGTCGCCTAACAGAATTATTTTTTTTCTTAATGATAATATTTACTAGTAGTGTAAGTATTATAAATCCTATTGGTAAATGGACTACAAGTGGGTGAAGACTTCCAAAAAAATCAAATAATTCTGAGATCATATTTATTTTTTAAGATAACACCTCTTTGACCACATTACCGTGAACATCAGTAAGACGGTAACGTCTGCCTTGAAATTTAAAAGTAAGTTTTTTGTGGTCTACTCCAAGAAGGTGCATTAAGGTCGCTTGAAAGTCATGGACGTGAACAGGTCTTTCAGTAATATTATATCCAAACTCATCCGTAGCACCTAAAGTAACTCCTTTTTTTATACCTGCTCCTGCCATAAAAATAGTAAAGCATCGAGGGTGATGATCACGGCCATAATTNTCTAATTTNAGCATCCCTTGCGAATAATTAGTTCTTCCAAACTCACCTCCCCATATTACTAACGTATCCTCAAGTAATCCTCTTTGTTTAAGATCTTGAATTAAAGCAGCGGTGGCCTGATCTGTTTCTTTAGTTTGTTTTCGAATATCTCTTGGTAAATTTCCGTGCTGATCCCAACCTCTATGATACAATTGGATAAACTTAACATCTTTTTCAGCAAGTTTTCTTGCGAGCAAACAATTAGCGGCAAAGGTTCCNGGATTTTTACTGTCTTCNCCATAAAGGTCGAAAATATAATCTGGCTCGTCCGATATATTCATTACCTCTGGAACGGAGGTTTGCATTCGGTAAGCCATCTCATAATTTGAAATTTTAGTCAGTATTTCGGGATCACCTATATCTGCATGATTGATTTCTTGTAATTTTTGTAAAGAACTAAGCTGTTCCTGACGAATGCTACTGTTAACGCCAGGGGGATTATCTAAATAGAGTACCGCATCTTTACCGGATCGAAATTGAACCCCCTGGTGTTTTGAGGGTAAAAAGCCGTTACCCCAAAGACGAGAGTAAATTGGCTGTCCTGATTTCCCCTTGGTAATTAAAACAACAAACTCAGGAAGATTTTTATTATCTGTACCCAATCCATAGCTTAACCAGGAACCGATAGAAGGTCTTCCTGGTAGTTCTGATCCAGTTTGTATCATCGTCATTGCTGGATCGTGATTAATAGCATCTGTATGCATAGATTTTATAAAACACAATTCATCAACAATCTTTGAAGTGTAAGGCATTAATTCACTCATCCACGCTCCACTATCTCCGTATTGCTTAAAGTTAAATAGTGAACCAGCCATTGGAAAAGTATTCTGACCAGAAGACATTCCTGTTAATCTTTGATCTCCAATAATACTTTCAGGGACTTCTTGTCCGAACATTTCATTCAGTTTGGGTTTGTAATCAAACAAATCTAACTGAGAGGGTGCTCCACTTTGGAAAAGGTAAATTACCCTTTTTGCTTTGGGAATNAAGTGTGGNAANCGTTTTTTTTNACTTTCCAGTAAGTTTAAAAANTTACTATTTCCATAGGCATCTACGGGGCTGATGAGACTTCCAAGTGAAAGCGCACCTAGGCCTAATGAGGTCTTTGTCAAAAAATCTCTTCGACTGTAGTTTTTATTATCGTGGTCGTGATTACAATTCATCTATCTTTTTGTGTAGGTTTCATCCAAGTTAATTAAAGTATTGGCAACCATTGTCATTGCGGCAGTTTTTACACTAAAAATATTTTTGTCACGAGGCTTTTTCCCTACGCTTAAAACTTGATAGGCTTTATCCCTATTTTGTGTAAAATATTGATATTGTTTTTCAAATAAGTTAACTAAAATATTTACTTCTTCCTCTTTTGGAAGCCTTCCGGTTGATGACCTAAAACCGNACTTAATCTGATCTTNGAGTAAGACACTACTTTTTATAATTTTCTCCGCAAAAACTCTAGAAGCTTCAAAAAATTGTGGATCATTCATTAAAACTAACGCTTGAAGTGGAGTAGAGGTAATATTTCTTTTAACCGTACATACCTCTCTAGATGTAGCATCAAAAGTGAGCATATTTGGAGGTGGAGAAGTTCTTTTTATAAAAGTATATATCCCCCTACGATAGAGTTCTTCTCCCTGTGATTCTTCATATTCATAAAGAGGAACCGAGAAGTTATTTTTTTCTTTCCAAAGTCCTTTTGGCTGATAGGGTTTAACACTTGGGCCGCCGAATTTTGAATTAAGTAGCCCACTTATTTTCAATGCATTGTCACGAATTGTTTCTGCAGGCAAACGATANCTACTTGACCTTGCCAATAGTAAATTATGGGGATCTTTTTGGTATAATTTATTACTGACCAGAGACTGCTGCTGATAGGTTTTTGACATCAACATTTTCTTTATTAGTCTCTTAATATTCCAATCTTCACTAAAATCTACTGCCATCCAGTCCAATAGTTCTGGATGTGTAGGGAGTTGACCTTGAACCCCAAAGTCATTTGGAGTTCTTACTAATCCATTTCCAAATATCATCTGCCAATAACGATTAACNGCTACCCTTGCAGTCAAAGGATTATTTTTATCAAACAGCCATTGACTCAATCCAAAACGATTTTTGGGTAAGTCCGAATTCATTTGAGGTAATATATCCGGTACTTTAGCCTCAACTGTATACATCGGTTCATTATAACTTCCACGGTTATAAAGATATGTTGGCCTTGGATTTTTCATTTCTGCCATAACCATTATCTCTTTCACAGGCTCATAAGTTTTAAGGTACTCTTCTCTATTTGCTTTTAACTTTTTGTTTAAAAGCACAATTTTTGGATCTTTTTTAATCAAGTGTTCTTTAACTAACGGCCATTCAATTGGATAGTTCTCGCCTAAAGTTTTTTGATAAATAAACTTGACATCAAATGGAGTGAGTTCTTCACCGTAAAATTTAAACTCATCCATTTTTCCATTAAATAGCCCATAATCTCCAGTTGAGCCCTCGTTAGACCGACCAATNTTTAAAGGCCTTTCTGTTACTANAAANCCCTTTTCTTTATCACGCTTAGTTGGAAGAATTGATTTGTATAAATTATCTATCAAACTAACTTTTTCGATTGGTTCTCCGTCCTTGTAAAATCTAATACCTTTTGCTTCACCACTTCCATCTGTAGTAAACGCAATATGATGCCAATCATCCTTTGAAATAGAATCTATTGATCTGACATGAATAAGATTTGTGGGAAGAACATTTATTAATCTTAAATTAACCCTATTTTGATCATCGAGGTAAAGTTCCCATCCGCGCCACAAATCATTTTTACCCCCAGAGTTAGAAATCAAGTTTTGAGTGGAACCTTTTTTTCTTTTTATCGTATTAATCCATATTGAAAATGAAAAAGCATCAGTCCACTGGAGATTAGGAATTAAAGAATTATTAACTGATAAATGGTCGTAGTCATGACTGAATTCAAAAGAATTTCCCTTAATACCTTTNACAATATTTGGNGCAATAGCTTGCTTTGATCCCATAAAATTTTCTATNCCATCNATNTTTATTTTATNTCTTTTTCCAATTTTATATTTTGTTAATTTATCAAAGGGAGCCTGAANAATCGGTTTAGCTATTGGTTTGGTATTTCGAANCAACTCATCAGAATATTCATANACTTTTTTTAATTCCTCCTTTGTCACAGAAATTTCTTTATTTATAGCTGAAAGTTTNGNATTTAATTCTTTNATNTTTATTTCAGTTTCTTNACCAAGAAGAGGTAAAAGAGGTCCAAACTCACCATCATCNCCTGTCATTCCTAATTCTCTGATNTTATTAAAAAATGCGGTTAGTTGGTAGTAATCCTTCTGAGAAATTGGATCAAATTTGTGATCATGNCATTTAGCACACGCAACAGTTAGTCCTAAAAAAGCGGTACTTAAAGTTTCAGTACGGTCAAAAACATAATGTAATCGCCACTCTTCGTCAATAACACCACCCTCGGCTGTCATTGGGCTGTTTCTGTTAAACGCAGTTGCTAGATCTTGCTCCCTAGATTTATTTGGCATAAGGTCTCCGGCAATCTGCCAGGTTACAAACTTATCATAAGGCATGTTTTTTTTAAATGCTTTAAGGACCCAATCACGCCAAGGCCACATTGTTCTTAGGCCATCAGCGTGTAATCCATGTGAATCTGCGTAGCGTGATAAGTCCATCCAGTCTAGAGCAAGCCTTTCAGAATATGCATTTGTGGTCATAAGTTTATCTACTAGTTTTTCATATGCATTTTCACTTTTGTCATTTATAAAGGCGTCTAATTCCTCCAAACTTGGAGGAAGACCTGTTAAATCAAAGTATACTCTTCGTCCAAGAACTGCTTTGGATGCCCTTGGAGAAAATTCTAATCCCTCATAATCAAGTTTAGATTTTATGAATGAGTCAATAGAATTATCAAATNNCACCTTTNTTTTATGAGATTCTTTTTTTTGNGGAGCAATAAAGGCCCAATGTTCTTTCCATTCTGAACCTTGTTCAATCCACTTCAGAATTATAGCTATTTCTCGATTAGTAAGGCTAAGATTTGACTCAGGAGGTGGCATAAGCAAATCGGTGTCCTCTTGTAAAATTCGGTGTGCAACTTCACTTTTATACAGGCTTCTGGAACTAAAAGCATGTTTTCCACTTTTTAGTTCAGAAAAGGCGATTGACTCTATGTCTAACCTCAAACCAGCTTTTCTTGTTTTTTTATCTGGTCCATGACATTGATAGCACCTGTCTGATAAAATAGGCTTTACATGGTAATTAAAATCAATCAGCTCAGGGAGATCCGAAAATTCTTTTGAAATCTCGTCAGGTATCTTAATTGAACATGATACAGTAGTAAATAAAATTAAGATGACGGGAATATAAATTTTATCGAAGGNCATATGCCTAGATATTATTAATTCTTACTTTTTTATCNATTACTAATATAACCAATTTCATTAACAGCTTAGGGAATACAAATAAATATCTAAAGAAATGATTATGAGTAATTTNANTTNTACAACTCATTTATTTGTCTTATATTAAGAATAAATTAAATAATTAACTATGAAAAAATTTGCATTAATAATTTCAGTAGCATTACTTTTATCGAGCTGTGCAATAACATTGCCAGTTAACGCAACAAGTAACGAAGTTGGAGCAAAAGTAGGAATGGCTAAAGCAACAGGATATTTAAATGTTCTTTGCTTTGATTGTGACGCAAGTATTCAAAAAGCGGCTAAACAAGCTGGAATAACAAAAATCTCAACCGTTGATTTTAAACAGACCAATATGTTGGGAATTATTCAAACTTACGAATGTATTGTTACGGGTAACTAATTAGTANTTTCAATTAAAGATAGAATTAGTAAATTTTTATAATTTANTAATTCTATCTTTTTTATCATNATGAAACAAATCATATTTTGTCTCNTTTTTATATCATNTGTAACTTCAGTTTTTTCTCAAAAAAACCTCATCAAATCTTTCTTCAGAGGTGATAATGGTATACAGTATTTTATAAAGCCAATTGTTTACCAAACAANTAATAAAGAAAAATTATCNGTTGATTTCACTTTGAATGTAATTAATGACTCTGTTGTCAAAATCATCTCAAACTTTTCTTCCTTAAAAAATAATATGAAAAAACTTATTATCGGCTCTTCTACTTATGAGGTGATTAAGCTTTTTGACGACTACGAAACCAAAAAAATCTATTCTCGATATACTTTTGATTTAAAATNCAGAGATTTTAAAAAATTGTTTTTGTTGGAACCTATCATTATAAATTATAACAAATATTTTTTGAAAAAATCTTTTAGAAAAAGGATTAACTTAATTAATGAAAATTTTATCTCAAAGTTAAATGAATAATTCATTATTGGAATGATAATTGATTATTATAGATTTAAAAAAAATCATTTAATTAAGTACTTGTAATAATTTTTTTACTATCAATTGTTTTTAACACTTCATGAATAATATTTAAATAATTGGAAATTAAATATTAGATAAGACTCGAATACCAACTAATGATCAAAATTCCCAAATAAGAAAAACCCTAACTAATCTATTATTGACTAGCTAGGGATAAGTGGTACCTCCAGGAATCGAACCAGGGACACAAGGATTTTCAGTCCTTTGCTCTACCAACTGAGCTAAGGTACCTCACAAAAGGTTTGCAAATATAAAATCCTTTTTATTCCCCAACAAAAGATTTACTCTAAAAACTTTGATTAAATTTAGCAATCAAATAACTTCTAAATTGAACTTAGGAATTGATTTAGGGAACACATTGGCTAAGTTTTTCCTCTTTGATGGAGATAAAATTATTCTTCAGCAAAAAGTGAATTACTCATCTTTTGAATCAAAAATTGATATACTGATTAGAGAAAACTCTGATATAAAAGCAATTATTTACGCCGATGTGAGCAGAAAGATTGGTAAAACTTTAGAAAAGTATTCTAATAATTTCAAAATGATTCCTGTCAATTCAAGAATGCACCTCCCGTTTATTAATTCATATCAAAGCAAAGGCTCTCTAGGTAATGATCGAATAGTTTTGGCTGCTGCAGCATGTAAAAGTTATCCTAAATCTAATGTTTTGGTAGTCGATATGGGTACTTGCATTACTTATGATTTTATAGATGAGAAAAATGTTTATCAGGGAGGTGCAATTTCTCCAGGGTTTGTCATGCGATATAAAGCACTAAATCATTTTACGACTAACCTCCCGATTGTGGAGTATAAAACTCCTAAAAATCCTCAAGGTAAAAACACTCATGATTGTATTCATTCTGGGGTTTATTTTGCAATTTTGGACGAAATTACCGCTAGAATAGAATATTATAAAAAAAATTATGAATCATTAACAGTTATTTTAACAGGAGGAGATGCTAATAAGTTGCCTAAAACGTTAAAAAATAGCATATTTGCCAATTCGAATTTTATTGCGGGTGGATTGTTGCATCTGTTAAAACTGAATATCGATTCATGATTAGATATTTTTTTAAAATCCTAATATTACTTTTTGTCAATGTTGCTTATTCGCAATCAGGGACCATTTCCCCATACTCGTATTTTGGTTTAGGAGAAGGAAATTTTAAAGGAACTCAAATCAATCGTTTTATGGGAGGATTAGAGATATATAATGATTCAATTCATGCAAATTTAACTAATCCTTCATCCTATGCTAAATTAAAGCTGACCACTTATTCTTTGGGCTTAAATTACAGGAATAATAAATTAACCGATGCTAATGACTCAAAAAGTATTATTTCATCTGGATTAGATTATATAGGAGTCGCTATTCCAACCAATAAGTTTGGATTTGGTTTTGGAATTATTCCATATACATCAGTTGGCTATAAATTGAATCAATTGGATTCATCTTCTTTCCCGAATATTTTAAATCAATATCAGGGAGAAGGGGGAGTTAATAAAGTTTTTTTTTCATTAGGATTTAATTTGTTAAAGTATTTTAGTTTTGGAGCAACTATTAATTACGATTTTGGTAAGTTGAAATATCAAACCTCTAAATACGTAGATGACGTTTTTTTAGGAACTATTTTGATTAATGAATCTAGTGTATCAGGAATTGATTTTAAGTTAGCGACTAATTTTGAAATACCTATGAATAATAATTTAGATTTGCATGTAATGGTTTCCTATGTCCCTCAGGCTTCATTAAATTCAACCAACAAACGTCAGTTCATTACCTCTGCTATATCTAATCCTTCTAATTTAGGTGAAGTTGTAGAAATTGATTTGGCCAACACCGGATTAGATATTACTGAAATTCAATTACCCTCCAGCTTGGGAATTGGCTTTGGGTTTGGTAAAAAGAGCAGGTGGTTTACCGGAGGACAATACATAATGACACAAAATTCAAATTTTAAAAATAGCTTTAATCCTATACCCAATGTTAGATACAAAAATGGTTCACAATTATCTATTGGAGGTTTTTTTATTCCAGACTTTTCATCTATTACCAGTTATTGGAAAAGGATAGTTTTACGGATGGGATTCCGACATGAAGTAACAGGGATTTTAAAAAATAATTTTGAGATCAAGGAAACAGGTCTTAATTTTGGGCTTGGGTTGCCTTTGCCAGGTTATTCCAACCTAAACATAGGTTTAGAGTACGGGTCTAGAGGATCTAAGAATTCAAATATGTTGGAAGAAAACTTTTGGACTTTAAGATTAGGATTTTCCCTAAANGATNGATGGTTTGTNAAAAGAAAGTATAATTAATATTTNGATAAAATGAAATNTTTAAAANNATTATTAACCNNAATTCTATTANTNTCATTNTNTNNATTGAAAGCGCAGAATAGTGAAGATTGTTTACAAAATTTATCAATTTTTGCTGAGTATGCTAAAGTGAAAAATTACAATGAAGCCTATGAACCATGGATGAAAGTTAGGGGAGAGTGTCCCAAATTAAATGTTGCTATATATTCATATGGCGAAAGAATTTTAAAAGANCGTATCAAAAATTTGAGCCNAGAAGAAGCTGAGGCAGCTAAAATTGATTTAATGAAACTATACGATAACTGGATATTAAACTTTCCAACTAAAAGGAATGTAAAAGTGGTAGGTGATATTCTAAGTAGTAAAGCTCAATCAATGTTAGATTATAAAATTGCCAATAAAGAAGAAGCTTATAAAATTTTTGACGAAGCATACTCAAGAGACCCTTTAAGCTTCACAAATCCCAAGGAGTTATATAACTATTTTAAAACTTACTATGAACTATACAAAGATGGAGTAGATGGAATTACCATGGAAAAGCTATTTATAAAATTCGAGGAAGTTTCCGAAAAGTTTGAAATTGAATCGACTAACCTCTCTAAAAAATTAGATTTAATATTAAAGAAACAAGAAGCAGGAAGCCCTTTGAATAGTAGAGAGGTCAGAAATAAGAGGATTTATGGAATAAATAGTAATGCCATTGGAACTTTTCTCTCAAATTTAAATGCTATTATCTCAAAGGAAGCTACATGTAAAAATTTAGTCCCCTTGTATCAAAGGACTTTTGAGGAAAATAAGACTGACCCGGTTTGGCTCAAAAGAGCAGCATCACGNATGGACAGTAAAGAATGTTCAGATGACCCTTTCTTTGTTACGTTAGTTGANGCGCTTCACAGCTTAGATCCCTCTGCTGACTCNGCTTATTACNTAGGTTTACTGAAGGATAAATCCGGAGATAGCAATGCGGCCCTGGCCTATTATGAGGAATCCATTACTCTTGAGANTGATTCATATAAAAAAGCTAAAATTTTATATAAAATTGCTATTAAGTTTAAAAATGCAGGAAGAAAATCTTCAGCAAGAACTTATGCGCGTAAAGCACTTAGTTTTCAGCCNTCAATGGGTCGNGCNTATTTAATGATTTCAAANCTTTACGCAAGTAGTGCAAATACTTGTGGAGATACTCAGTTTAGTAAAAGAGCTGTTTATTGGTTGGCAGCAAACATGGCATACAAAGCAGGAGAGGTGGATGCATCAATAAAAAAGGCAGCGATTAGAACTGCTAGAAGCTATGAAGGAAGAGCTCCATCTAAAACCGATATATTTACCGAAGGAAACCAGGGTACTACAATCAAATTTGATTGTTGGATTAAAAGTAGCGTAAATGTCCCAGATCTGTAATTACAACATTCAAAATATGAGCTTATCAAAAATGCTATAGTTGTTATTGCTTTTACTGTATTTTTTTCTTGCGAAGACAGTACTGACTTATTGAAGCAAATCAATACATTTAATGAAAATCCTGTAGGGATAGCTTACAACATAAAAATGACCTACACTGACTCTGCTTATATCAAAGCAAAACTTTCTGCTCCAGTTCACCTTGATTACAGCCATTTGAGTTTTAAATATTCGGAGTTTCCTGAGGGACTGAAAGTAATTTTTTACAATGAGGAAAACCAAGAAAATACTGTAACTGCAGACTATGGGATCCTCTATAATCAAACAAAAATAGTCGACCTTAAAGGCAATGTGGTTTTATTATCTCATGATGGTTCACGTCTTGAAACTAATCAAATGTATTGGGATGCAGAAAAAGAATGGCTTTTTACGGAAAAACCTTTTATTTTTCATAATAGTGATTATAATTTGGCCGCTAACAGATTGGATACCAATAAAGAATTTACTAAATTCCAAACAGGTAATTTATCTGGTACAATTGCAGTCGAAGAAAAAAAAGATTCCATTATAGTCTATGAAAAGTTATAAAATTTCTGAAATTCTTTATTGGGTCATTGCATTAGTCGCTTGTTATGAAAGTTTTTCTCAGTGGGGAATTAATAGGCAAAAGTCATATATTTTTATTGGATTTACTTTATTATCTATTTTTATGGCTTTATTTAGAAGATNNTTTAGAANNAANTATTAAAAATAGGCAAACACCTAAATGATAATAACTGATCTTATCATTATTATTTGCCTAATGCTATCCGCTTTTTTTTCGGGTATGGAAATTGCTTTTGTTTCCTCAAATAAAATATACCTTGAGATAGAAAAGCAACAGTCAGGAATTAATGCTAGACTTTTAAGCTTTATTACCAAAAACCCATCTCGTTTTATAGCAACTATGCTTGTTGGAAATAATATTTCTCTGGTAATTTATGGGATTTTTATTGGTGACCGAATTTTACAAATGATGTTTCCTAGCACTTTACAGGATTTATCATTTAGTATTAAAATTATTTTGATACAGACGCTAATTTCTACTGTTATAATTTTAATCACCGCTGAGTTTCTACCAAAAGTAATCTTTCAGCAATTTTCTAATATTTTCATGAAAGTATTAGCGCTCCCTACTGCTATTTTTTACTTTATATTTTCTCCAATCACAGCAATGATTATGTGGATATCAGATCTAATTTTGATAAAGTTTTTTAGGATAGAGGGTGACCAAATTCAATTTACATTCTCAAAAATAGAATTGGGGAACTATATTGAAGAACAATTAGAGTCTACAAAGGATTTAGAAAATGTAGATAGTGAGATTCAGATTTTTCAAAATGCTTTAGACTTTTCAGAGGTTAAGGCCAGAGAGGCAATGGTTCCTAGAACTGAAATTGTAGCAGCTGAAAATACAGAATCTATGATTGAGATTAAAAAATTATTTACTTCAAGTGGATTGTCTAAAATACCAGTTTTCACTGAATCTATTGATAATATTCATGGCTATGTCCACGCCTTTGAGATGTTTAAGAAGCCCGATGATTTAAAAAAAATCCTTCTCCCTGTAGCATTTGTAACTGAAACAATGAAAATTAGCGAAGTTCTTAAGCTTTTAACAAAGCAAAGAAAAAGCATAGCAGTAGTTTTAGACGAATATGGAGGAACCTCAGGAATAATAACTGTTGAGGATATTATTGAAGAACTTTTTGGTGAGATTGAGGATGAGCATGACAACATAGCTCACTTTGAAAAAAAATTAGAACCAAATTTGTTTGAGTTTTCCGCTAGGCTAGAAGTAGACTATATAAATCAAAATTACGGGATATCTCTTCCTGAAAATGAGTTTTATGAAACCCTAGGTGGTCTTATTGTTTATTTAAAAGAAGAGATACCTCCAAAAGGAACTAAAGTAGTTCTTGAAAATTTTGAGTTTGAAATTAAAGAGGTTTCTTCTACAAAAATTGAAAGGGTTTTCCTGAAAATAAATCACGAAAACTAGTTTCTTTAATTAAAGAACATTAATATAGATTCTATCTAAACCCTTAANTAACAGTCCAATTCTTTTTTGAAATCAAAAAGGAAATTGTATTTTCACAAACGAAAAAATTTAAATTGACATGGCAGTTTTAGGACAAATTAGGCAGCGTTCATTCTTTCTAATTGTGGTAATTGGAATGGCACTCTTTGCATTTGTAATTTCGGGAGTTTTCGATGGAAATTCCTCAAGCACACCTACCGATCCTATTGCAGTAGTTAATGAAGAGGAAGTTGAGCTCACATTGTTTAGACAGATGGTTGAACAAGCAGAAAGAAGCTATAACTTTTCTACAATGCAAGCTGTAAATTCTGTTTGGGATCAAATGATCAGGTTAACTATTTTCAAGCAAGAATTTGATAGGTTAGGTATAGATGCTGGTAAAGAGCAAATCGAGATGATTCTATCTAAAGACGAAAGAATTGTCCAAGACCCTCGTTTTCAAAATGAATCTGGTTTTTTCGACTTTGGTATTTTTACTAATTTTGTTAATAGTCTACGTCTTGAAAACCCTCAAGCTTACCAAAATTGGAGGTCTCAGGAAGAAAGTATTGTTGCACAAGCCAAGGAAAATATTTATTATGACTTAATAAAATCAAGCTCTGGATTTACTGAATTAGAGGGAGAAAACGCCTATCACTTAGAAAATGACAGAGTAAATATTAATTTTATTAGTATACCTTTTTCTGAAGTACCAGATAGCTTATTTAAAATATCGGACAGTGATATTAGAAAGTATGTAAATCAAAATAAAGAAAAATTTGAGTTAGAAGCTTCTAGAAAGGTAAACTATGTCGTTTTTCCTGATCTAGCTACTGATGAAGATAAAAGTAGAATTCGAGCCGACTTAGAGAAATTAAAAGAATTGAGAGTCGAATACAATGATGTATCCAAACTTGCAGATACCATTCAAGGTTTAAAAACAACTCAAAATATTACTGAATTTGTTGAGCAATACTCCGAAGTACCTTTTGACTCAATTTATCTCTCTAAAGGAGCACTTGCGAATGATTATGCTGACATTCTTTTTGAACTAAAAAAAGATGATGTTTTTGGTCCATACCAAGATGGAGAGCAATTTAAAATCTCAAGGTTCATTGATAGGAAAAATGGTGGATCAATAAGAGCAAGTCATATTCTAGTATCTTTTCAAGGGGCCTCCCGTGCTAATCCACAGATCGCCAGAAGTAAAGAAGAGGCTGAAAAAATTGCAAATAAATATTACCGTGAAGCTCGAAGAAACCCTGATGACTTTGCTGAGTTAGCTACTAAGTATTCAGACGGCCCATCTAGTTCCATGGGTGGTGACCTTGGTTTTTTCCAAGAAGGAACTATGACAGAAAAATTCTTTGATTTTTGTAACAAATCGAGAATTGGAAGAATTGGAATAGTGGAGACTGAATTTGGATTTCACATAATCAAAGTAACTAACAAAGAAGATGTTGTTTTAATTGCTGATGTTGTGAAGCAAATCGTTCCTTCAGAAGAAACCTCTAATGCTGTATTCCAGAAAACGACTCAATTTGAAATGGAAAGTATAAATCTTAAAGATTTTCCTGCTACTTCTCAAAAATACGGATATGAAATTAAGGAAGTCGATCAAGTCAATATCCTAGATGAAAATCTGCCTTCCATGCAACGGCAGAGAAATGTTGTTCAGTGGTTATTCAGTGATGAAACTAAAATTAAAGATATTAAGAGATTCAGTTTAACCACAGGAGGATATGTTGTTGCACAATTAGTGGATGTTATACCAGAGGGCTCAATAAATATTAATGCCATTAAAGAAGAAGTTATCCAAGAAATAATTAAAAAAAGCAAAGCTGATTATTTACTAGAAACTTATAAATCATATAGTTCATTGGATAGTCTTTCCGTTGCGTTAGGTAAAGAAATAGAAACGGCCACTGCCGTTACACAGAAGAATAATGTGCTTCCTGGTGTTGGTTCTGAGCCTTATGTCATTGGTGCAGCTTTTGCAATGAAATTAAACCAACCCTCAGCCCTTATCAAAGGAAATAATGGCGTTTACATGATTGAAGTTTCTTCCAGGGAAATTTCGAAAAATCTTGAAAGCTATCAAGCTTATGCAAATATTTTGAAAACCGAAGAAAATAACAGAATCAGTTCGGTCATTTATAATGCGTTAAAATCTACTGCAACAATAGAAGA
The DNA here is from genome assembly GCA_002171295.2 of Flavobacteriaceae bacterium TMED121. Classification (GTDB taxonomy): domain Bacteria; phylum Bacteroidota; class Bacteroidia; order Flavobacteriales; family Flavobacteriaceae; genus UBA8316. Next base: position 22,484 of record NHFW02000021.1, on the reverse strand, counting down.
TAATCGTCCAGTTTACTATTAGAATTAATTAATTAGATCATCGTACTTAAATACTGTTGAAAATCCTTTTCCCCTAAAATAGTTTGGCGTATTAGTGTCTCCTGTTGCTAGTATAAAATCTCCTCCCCATGCCCCCAAGCTTTTAATTGCTCCACTGAAGTCTTTAAAGCATTTTTCTTTAATTGGCTCAATTGATAGTAGCTGACCAATAAAACGTTCGTGTTCACCAAGAAGTAGTTCAAATTCACTAAGACTTTTAGAGACGCTAATTAACATAGACAACTCATTTGCCCTATTAATTTCTCCATCATTAATATCTTTTTCCATAAATTCTTTTACTGCCTGGTGACTATTTTTCTTTTGATTTAGATAAACGAAATAAAGAGCATTTTTAAACTTGGGATCAAAATCGGAGTCTTCAATTTTAGGAGTTTTTTTTCCAGAAGTATAAAATAAAGCTTTTTCAGCGCTTGCGCAGGCAATATCATAACCACTCCCTCCAAAGGTTTCATTAAGAAGAGTGTAGGGGTTGACACCCGCCCATTTAGCCAAATTTACAATCAACGTGGAAGAGGTTCCTAAGCCCCAATAACGATCAAACTCTAAACGAGTTGTAACATTTCCTCCAGATAAGTTCAAGAAGATAGGATTTTGATGTCTAACGGCTAGGAGAATGTATCGAAGTCGATTAGCGACTTCAATATTATCGGTCTTGAATATGCTGAAATTGTCTAACGAAAAGGAGGCACTAAACCATGATAACCCATTTTTATCCAAGCTTTTCCAAATAAGTTGGCTGGATTGTTTTTTTTCAAAACTTAAAGTTTGTCCAAGTTTTGTAGGTAATGCCAGGGCTCGAGCACCTTTTAGCACAAGATACTCTCCAGATAGCAATAATTTCCCGCGGCTGTAAAATGACTCCATCTCAATTACGGATTCGATTTTAAGAAATCGCTTACTGCGCTAAAGCTAACCGTATTAGTTGTAAAAAAGATAATTGCTTTTTCTTTTTGGACTTCAGTCGCCTTTTTTTGATTCAAGATATTGAGTAAGTGCATTTTCATGTGTCCTTGTTGAATCCCAGAGGTTACCAATGATCGTATAGCTGCAAAATTTTGCGCCAAGCCTGCTACGGCAATAATCTCCATTAAGTTACTTGAATTGGGATTTCCAAGCAATTCCATTGACCATTTGACTAGAGGATGGAGCTGAGTTAGCCCGCCTACTGTTCCAAGCGCCAAAGGTAATTTAATCTCAAAAAAGAAATTATTCTCTTCAATATAAGCATTACTCAAACCGGTGTAGCTTCCTTGTTTTGAGGCATAAGCATGTACTGCAGCTTCGACAGCTCTAAAATCATTTCCAGTAGCGATGACTACTGCATCAATACCATTCATTATTCCCTTGTTATGTGTAACGGCTCGATAGGGTTCTTTTTTAGCAACTTCAACTGCTCTGATAAATTTTTTGGCAAATGCTTGAGAGGTTAAACCCTTGTGATCTTCCAGTTGATCAACAGGACAGCTTACGGATGCATGAACTAGACATCCGGGCACATAATTAGAAAGAATACTCATTATCACCTCAATTTGTTTTTCCTCCTCTGTAAAATCATCATATTCCGAAACCGCAGATTGAAGTGATTTAGCAATTTGCTCCAAACAGGAATTGATAAAATTGGCTCCCATAGAATCTACAGTTTCAAAAGTTAGATGTAACTGAAAATACTCTTCTATTAGGTCAGTTTTATCTATTAGTGTTATTCCTGTAATTCCTCCACCACGATCCCGCATATTACTTGTAATCGATGAGGTGCTGTCCAGTAAACTTTGTTTTTTAGCTTTAAAGAACAAATTGAGCTTTTCAACTTTTCCTTTAAATAAAAAATGTACTTGTCCAATTTTTTCGGTTCCAATTATATTAGCCTTGAACCCACCTCTAGAAGCCCAAAATTTTGCAGACTTAGATGCTGCAGCTATCACTGAACTCTCTTCAATTGCCATTGGAATGGTATAAGAAGCACCATTAATTAAAAAATTTGGAGCNACACCAAGTGGTAAGTAGAAATTAGTTAAAGAGTTTTCTACAAAGTCATCGTGAAGCTTCTGTATTGATAGATTAGAATGATTATAACTAGTAATTAAATTTTTTGCATTTTCTGGATTATCGAAATGTNATTGGGTTATCCATTCTATTTTTTCTNCCTTGGAAAACTTTGAAAAACCCTCTACTTTTTTTGACATTTTNAGATATATCTTCTACATGCAAATATACGTCATTTCAAAATTTACTTTTACTTAAGCAAATTCATAAAAACCAAAAAAATATTTACTGCTAAAAGACTAACTTTATATTTAAAAGANTTTAAAATATATGGGAAAATCAAACTTAAAATCATACTCTGAAAAAACTCTCTTTGGACACCCTGCCGGTTTGTTTGTTTTGTTTTTTACAGAGTTATGGGAACGTTTTTCCTATTACGGAATGCGTGCATTGTTTACGATCTTTTTAGTAGCAGAAACTACCAGTCAAAATTCAGGTTTTGGCTGGACAAATGAGGAGGCACTATTGCTTTATGGATGGTATACTATGCTAGTATATCTNGCCTGTATTCCTGGTGGTTGGGTTGCGGATAATTTTTTAGGTCAAAAAAAGACTGTAATGATAGGAGGATTATTCCTCTGTTGNGGGCATGGAATTTTAGCTTTNGATAGTGAGATTAGCTTCTATGTAGGTTGTGCTTTTATCATATTGGGTGTNGGAGGGTTAAAACCCAATATTTCCTCNATGGTTGGAGGTTTGTATCCAAAAGGAGATAAAAGAAGAGATTTGGGTTTTTATATCTTTTATATGGGTATTAATCTTGGTGCTTTTTTTGCGCCACTATTGTGTGGCTGGATTGGGGAAACATATAATTGGCATTTGGGCTTTGGTATTGCTGCAGTTGGAATGATAATTGGTCAAGCTACTTACTATTTTGGTCAGCCTTATCTGGATAAAGTTGGTAATATTAAAAAGTTTTCTTNTGATCAAAAAAAGGNACTAAAAAAACAAAAACTTAGTCAAGTTGAAAGAGACAGGGTCAAGGTACTTTTGATTAGTTTTTTGATGATAATTGTTTTTTGGGGTGCATTTGAGCAAGCTGGGGGATTAATGAATTTATATGCCAAACAGAAAACAGATCGTTTTCTTATGGGCTGGGAAATTCCTGCCTCCTGGTTTCAATCTCTAAATGCATTTTTTATTGTTACTCTTGCTGTAATTATTGGGGGTATATGGATGAGATTAAAAATTAAAGGAAATCCAGCCTCTTCCATTTTTAAAATTGCAATAGGTATTTTAATAATGGGCTGTGGTTTTTTATTCATGCGTTTTGCTGCATCAGAATATGAATTATTCGGTTATTCATCTATGCACTGGTTAGTTCTAGCCTACCTCTTTCATACTATTGGGGAGTTATGCGCTTCCCCGGTTTCACTTTCCTTCATCACAAAACTAGCTCCTGAGAAATATGCTGCATTAATGATGGGTTTGTTTTTTGCCGCCTCAGGTNTGGGCAATATGTTAGCAGCTAGAATTGGAGTTAATGCTGAGTCGGTTGGAGAAAAATTAACTTTCACTGGAATTTTTATTTTCTGCACATTATTTGCCCTGTTGATAATAGTAATTATCAAGCCAATAAACCGTCTTATGCATAAACCCGAAAATATATGATTAATTAAAAATCTAAATTTAGGAACAATGAGATTATACCTATGTATTTTTATTATTATAAGTAACCTAGTTAATGGACAATCCATCGAATGGATTACATTTGAACAAGCCCTAAAGGCACAAGAAGAAAACCCCAAAAAAATTCTGATGGATGTTTATACTGATTGGTGTGGTCCATGTAAGNTTATGGATAAAAAAACTTTTCAAAATCCTTATGTTGCTGCTTATGTAAGTGAGTACTATTATGCAGTTAAATTTAATGCTGAGGGTAATGAAACCATTAATTATTATAATAATAAATTTACCAATCCCAATTATAATCCTTCCAAAAAAGGGAGAAACGCTTCACATCAGTTTACTAGATTTTTAGGAATTACAGGGTATCCTACTATTGTATTTATTAGTGAATCTGGAGATTTAATTACCCCAGTGGTGGGTTATCAAAATCCTCAACAGTTAGAGCTATATCTTAAAATGATCAAACAAGGGGATTACATGGTCTTTTCAAAACCTGGTGATTTTGAAAAGTATCGAAAGAACTTTATTCCGAAATTCAAAAATTAAACTTTTAAAATCCTTTCTTAAATAGTTTTAAAATAAAACAGAGATATAAATTACTAATTTAGTTTTTTTGAAAGCACTTAAGGAATATTTGCCCTTAACACATACAATTTAATTAGGAAAACTATTTTATGGCGTTGTGAATTAATGTAGCAGTTTTTTTACTTGCACCTCCATTCCCCAGAATGCTTCTTAGGGTTTTATAATCCATTTTGAGTTGCTTTTGTCCCCTGTCAGATAAGATNAAATCTAAATGCTTACAAACTTTATTTGTAGTAAAAGAATTTTGAATTAACTCTTTTACCACCTCTCGTTTTAAAACTAGATTTACCAATGAAATGAACTCCAATTTAACTAATCGTTTTGCTATTTGANAGCTNAGNAAGCTACTCCGATAGCACACTACTTGAGGTACATTGANTAAGGCTGTTTCTAGAGTTGCAGTNCCACTTGATACAAGAGCTGCTCTGGCATTCGTAAGTAAATTATGCGTTTGATTGTGAACCACTTTGATATATTTATTTTTGAGAAAGGAGTCATAATATTTAGGATCGATTCCTGGGGCTCCAGCAATTATAAATTCAAATTTTGGAAAACGTTCTGCCACCGATATAAAAGTAGGAAGCATTTTTTTAATTTCTTGTTTTCTACTGCCAGGTAAAAGGGCAACTATTGATTTTGTANTAGATATTTTATTTTTAATTAAAAATCTTGAATTTTTTTCACTATGCATTACCCTGTCCAATAATGGATGACCAACGAATTCAACAGAAAATTGGTGTTTTATTTCAAAGAACTCTTTTTCAAATGGAAGTATAACGTANAGAGCATCCAAATTTTTTTTCATTTGATGTACTCGGTTTTCTTTCCATGCCCAAACTTGAGGACTAATATAAAAGTGATTTTTAAAGCCTTGTTTTTTTGCCCATTTTGAAATTCTTAAATTAAATCCAGGATAATCGATATATATAATTACATCAGGGTCGAATTCTAAAATATTTTTTTTACAAAACTTGATATTTCGAATTATTGCTTCTAAATTGGTTATTACCTCCCAAAAACCCATAAAAGCTAACTCATTAAAATGTTTCACCAATTCTCCTCCAGCTTTTTTCATCAAGTCCCCCCCCCAACAACGAATTTGAGCTTTTTTATCCTTTTCTTTTAATGCCTCAATCAGCTTTGACCCATGAAGATCTCCTGAGGCCTCCCCGGAAATAATATAATACTTCATCTTTAAATAATTTTTAAAAGAGCAACAGTTATCACTATGATTAGTGATGCTATTAAGATTCCTTTAGCAAAATTTTCTCTTCTTTTTCTTAATCCCAGAAAGAATAAGGGTAAGTTAACGAGGGCACCTAAACTGATAAGTCCCCCTAATTTTTTTTGTTTAAAAAGTAAGATAAAAGAATCCTCTATGTTTCCTTCAGAAAGAAATAAAATGATAAAGATTATCATACTTAGACTCGCTGAAAAAGCAGCAACAATTCCTTTAGTCAACTCACTAATTTTCAAAATCCCATGTATTTAGGTTCTGGATTACATGGTGAGCCGTAAGATCAAACTTTACAGGAACAATTGAAATGTAACCATTTGCCAACGCCCACTCATCTGTATCCTCTCCTTTATCTTCATTAATAAATTTTCCGGTTAGCCAATAATAATCTAATCCCATCGGATTGGTTCTTTTGTCAAATTCTTCTACCCAGTATGCTTTGGCTTGACGGCAAATTTTTATCCCATTAATTTGGTTTACTTTTAGTTTCGGAAAGTTTACATTTAAAACTACATTTGAGGGAATCTTATTTACTAGAGCACTAAGAGTAATTTTTTTAACATAATTTTTAATGGCACTAAAGTCTGCACTCCACCGGTAATCCAATAGAGAAAAACCAATTGCTTGTATACCCTCTATACCTGCCTCTAATGCAGCACTCATTGTTCCAGAGTAAATAACGTTGATTGACGAATTTGACCCATGATTAATTCCAGATACGCATAGGTCTGGCTTTCTTTGGAGTATTTCATTTACTGCAAGCTTAACACAGTCGGCGGGTGTGCCCGAACAACTGTACTCCAAATGGGTTCCATCATTAACTTTTATTTCTGTACAATGTAAGGTAGAATTTATTGTAATGGCGTGACCCATTGCTGACTGTGGACTGTCAGGAGCAACGACAACTACCTCACCTATTTCATTCATTGTTTCGATCAAGTTCCTAATACCAGGAGCATTAATACCATCGTCATTAGTTACTAGAATTAAGGGCTTCTTATTCATAACAGAATTATTGTAAGTAAAATTAATAAATATTAATCCCTGAATATCATTTTAGCATCAACAAAAAAGTTTTTTTTGGTTTACATTTAAATATTAGCTTTTTAGTTAAATTTACTGCTAAATTGAAATCTTTATGAGGGCAGTAAGACTCTTTATTTTTGTCTTTTCACTTTTGTTTTCTTTAGGCTCTGGTGTATTAATTGATAATCCAGATAAGGATAAATTGTTAATTGAAGTAATTACCTATGTAATGGAGCGGGGTCACTTCAACCCAAAAAAAATTGACGATTCTTTTTCTCTAAATGTTTTCAGAAATTACATAAACGACATAGATGGACAACACAGATTTTTTCTTCAATCTGATATTAATAACTTTAAGCGTTTCCAAAAAGAAATAGACGATCAAATAAAGTCCTCTGAAATATCTTTTTTTAATCTGACTTATAATAGACTAATTTCTAGAATTGAACAGGTTGAAGGATTTTATGAAGAAATTCTAACTACTCCTTTTGATTTTAAAACTAATGATTCCATTAATTTAAACTTTGAGAAACTTCCATATGCAAAAACATTAAATGGTCTTAAAGCTATTTGGAGAAAAAGATTTAAGTTATCCACTCTTGAATACTTTTCATCTTTGAAGGAACAGCAGAGTCTTGATATGGCTCAAGACAGCACTTACCAATTTAAATCAGATTTAGTTTTGGAGGAGCAGGCTAGAGCCAAGACAAATGAAAACATTAAAAATTATTTTGACATAATTTCAGATATAGAGAGAAAAGATTGGTTTTCTATTTATGTTAATACAATTACTATGGGATTTGATCCCCATAGCAATTATTTTGCTCCCGATGACAAAGAAAAATTTGATCAAAATATTTCAGGAAAGTTTGAAGGAATAGGAGCTCGGTTGCAAAAAAAGAGTCAAGAGGTAGAGATAACGGAAATTATCGTTGGGGGTCCTGTTTGGAAAGCTAAAGCTCTTGAGGTAGGGGATGTAATTTTGAAAGTTGCTCAAAAAGAAGAAGCCCCATTAGAAATTGGCTCCATGCGTTTGAACGACGCAGTCAAATTAATTAAAGGGCCTAAAGGAACTCAAGTCTATCTGACAGTAAAAAGGGTAAGTGGACTCATTGAAGAAGTAGTTATCACTAGAGATATAGTTGAGCTTGAGGAATCCTATGCTAAAGCAAGTATAATTCTTAAAAATAACAAGCAATATGGCTTTATTCAATTACCGAAATTTTATATAGATTTTAAAGACCAAAATAGTAGAAATGCAGCTAGCGATATTAAAAAAGAAATTGAATTACTTAAAAAGAGGGATATTAAAGGGATTATNCTAGATTTAAGAAATAATGGAGGTGGGTCCCTAAAGACCGTAGTTGATATTACTGGCTATTTTATTGATAATGGACCAGTAGTTCAAGTAAAAAGTACTGGAGGAAGAAAGGATATTCTTTATGACGAAGACCCCTCTGTAGTTTGGGGCGGATCATTAGTTATTATGGTTAATGAATTTTCAGCTTCAGCTTCAGAAATTTTAGCGGCAGCACTTCAGGACTACAAGAGAGCAGTTATTCTTGGAAGTAAACAAACTTTTGGGAAGGGGACTGTTCAAAATGTAATTGATTTAAATAAGATTATTTCTGGAGGTACTCATGGAGATCTTGGGGCTGTAAAAATAACTACAGATAAATTTTATAGAATTAATGGTGGTTCAACTCAATTGGAGGGAGTTAGAAGCGATGTAATTATGAAAAACCAGTANTCATATATTGATATGGGTGAAAAAGACCAGGAAAATCCANTAATATGGGACAGTATCCAACCAGCACGTTTTTCAAAATGGAATAATCAACCTAATTACGAGTTTGCTCTAAAACAAAGTTCAGTTAGGCTTAAAAACAATCCTAACCTATCACTTATCGAGGAACAAGCTCTTCAAATTCAGCAACAGCAAGACGATTATATTTATACATTAAATTATGAAGATTACTTATTGGAGCGGGATAAAAATAAAAAAATTGCTGAAAAGTTTGATGGACTNAAANAATATAGATCTAACTTATTTTTTGAATGGATTCCCGATCCTGGGACNCCAATTGATAATATTGTAAAAGAGAAAAAAATTCGTTGGATTGAATCTCTTGAAAAAGATTTATACATTGAGGAGGCTGTTAATATTTTAGAAGATTTAAATATCAATTTGAGTACACGTCCATTAGCTCAAATAAAAAAATAATTTTTTAATTTGAATAGTTTAGAAGTCTATAAAAAACTTTTTAAAGACCCCTGGGCATTATTAAGTTCCCTTTACATTTTAGTTTTAATTTTAGTAGCGGTATTTGCNTATCAAATTGCACCTGATAATTCAGCTAATGCAAATCAAATGCACCTTTCTATTCATTCAAAGTCACCAGGGTTTAAAACTAAAATTATCCTTATTAACAACAGCGAAATAACTAAAAAAAAAGAATCCTTTTTTTTTGGTGAAAGCAATTTTTCGACAGAAATACCCATAAAAGATTATTTTTTTGAAGATGGATATGTCAAAATTCAACCCTATGGATACCCTAAAAATTATTTTGAGCATTTGGACAATAAATTAGTAACTGCTCTTAATTTTGAAAGTGATCATTTAAAAGAAAAATCTTTTATCCTGGGTACAGATATGTACGGGAGAGATTTATTAAGTAGACTAATTATTGGCACTAGAATATCTCTTTCAATTGGATTTATTGCCGTATTTATTTCATTAATAATAGGTATTGTTCTTGGCGGTCTAGGTGGTTACTTTGGAGGAAATATTGATAAATTTATTGTATGGTTAATTAATGTATTCTGGTCTATTCCAACTCTCTTAATGGTTATTGCAATTACGTTAGCGTTAGGTCGAGGGTTTTGGCAGGTTTTCATCGCAGTTGGACTTACTATGTGGGTNGAGGTGGCAAGGATTGTTAGGGGACAGATTTTATCTTTGAAAGAAAGAACTTTTATTCAATCTGCTAAGGTATTAGGATTTAGCAATTTCAGAATATTATTTTATCACATATTGCCCTTAATAGTGCCNCCATTAATTGTTATTTCTGCAGCTAATTTTGCTAGTGCNATATTAATCGAAAGTGGACTTAGCTTTCTAGGAATAGGTGCTCAACCTCCTTTGCCAAGCTGGGGAGGCATGGTTAAAGATCACTTTAAATATTTGTTACTAGGAAAACCTTATTTAACAATCCTTCCTGGCCTAACAATTATGAGNTTGGTACTTGCTTTTATGACTTTGGGAAATAGCTTGAGGGANGNCCTAGATGTGAAAAATTAGTTCTTACCATTCATTTAATCGATTTGCGTCAAAATTCAAATGAATAAAAATCATTAGACTGAACGCCAACAGACTAGATCCACCATAACTTATAAATGGNAGTGGAATTCCAATAGTTGGAACCATTCCTAGNGTCATCCCTATATTCACAAAAAAATGTATNAATATTAANCCCGCNACTCCATAAGAAAAAACTCTTCTAAACNTACTGTTTTGTTTTTCCGCTCTAATNAGAATTCTTATTATAAGAATCCCAAACATTAGAATTACTAAAAAACCNCCTAAAAACCCCCACTCTTCTCCAATAGTACTAAAAATATAATCTGTCTGTTGTTCTGGAACAAAATCTCCCTTGGTTTGTGTNCCTTGAAGAAAACCTTTACCTCTTAAGCCNCCTGATCCAATAGCAATCTTNGACTGATTGATATTGTAACCTNCACCCTTTGAATCTAAAGTTTTACCAATAACAACGTTGATNCGATCGCGATGCCTTTGTTCAAAAAGATTGTCGAATATATAATCTACTGAAAATGAAAACCCAATGGAAATTATGAAGGTTAAAATAAATGGCCATATTTTAATTTTACTACTAAACTTTTTTAAAATTAAATAGATTACAAAAGTTATGATACCTATAATTCCAATAGATGTAGATAATTTAAAACTCAAACTGATAAAAAATAAAGCTAATAAGGAGAGAAAAATTATTAGGTAAGCAAAATTCAGCCCCTCTCTTAGCAGTGGAAAAAAGAATGCGAAATAAACCAAAGCTGAACCAGGATCTGGTTGTAATACAATTAAAATAAATGGAATTAATAAGTAACCGATTACTTTAAGAAGTGTTTTAGATTTTTTTAAATCTGATTGAAATTTTCCCATGTACCCCGCAATCATCATAGCCGTCCCTATTTTTGCAAACTCAGAGGGTTGAAGACTGAATCCACCCAGGTCATACCAGGAGGTTGCTCCTGAGACTGTTTTTCCAAAAAAGAAGAGACCTATCAAAAGTAAAATACTTGTTATGTAGCTTGAGGTTGCAAAATGCTCAAAAAATTTAATATTTATCCCAAGGATTATAGCACCCAGAAAAATACTGATGAAAAGGAATAATAGTTGTTTTCCTNCCAATTGTGAAAAATCAAAAATACTTTCGAGTGATTCAGTATAGGTCGCTGAGTATACATTAACAATACCAACGATAACTAGAAATAAATAAATTAATATCAACCACCAGTCAAGTCTATATATGAAATTATTACTCATTTATCAAGAAAGGTTTCCCACTGTAGGGTTTTTCGTACTCTGCTAATAAATTTCCATTTAGCATTCGATTTTCAAGCAATTTTCTTTTTACTTCTCCAGTCAGATATTTTTCGATTAACAAACTAGCAATAGGGGCAGCCCATCTTGCTCCCCAATATCCATTTTCTACAAGAACAGCCAGTGCAATTTTCGGATTATCCTTTGGTGCAAATGCTATAAACATAGAATGGTCTGTTAATTGTGTTTTTACACCCTCAATCTTGACGAAATTTTCTACGGTCCCAGTTTTTCCACAAACTTCTATCCCTGGAATACGTGCAACTCTGGCAGTACCTCTTTCCACAACTTGGTACATACCATCGATCACGGTCTCAAAGTGAATTGAGTCTATCGTAGTGATTTTTTTTTCATTTATCGTTTTAAAAGTTCCATTACTAACTGATTTTAGAAAATGGGGTTTTATATAGAATCCACGATTAGCAATGGTTGCCGTAAAGTTTGCCATTTGTATTGGGGTGGTTAATATTTCACCTTGTCCTATTGCATTGGAAACAATAGTTGCTGATTTCCATCCACCTTTTTTGTACCAGTAGTCGTAATATGAAGCATCAGGAATAAATCCTTTTTTACCTACTGGAAGGTCATATCCTAGATAGTTCCCTAGTCCAAAACTTAGTAGGTGTTTCTTCCAAATATTAACCCCTTCAGCAACTCCATCACCTGACTCATCGATTATTTTTCTATAAATATTTGCAAAATAGGTATTACAAGATCTAAATATACCGGACAATAAATTATTATAGGTTCCATATTTACAATGGCAATCCATAAACATTCCTCTGGCATAAAAGTGACCATGGTTACATCTGTAAGTTNTATTTGAATTGATAACTCCCTCCTGTAAAGCAATAAGTGCATTAAGCGTTTTGAAGGGCGATCCAGGAGCGTATTGAGCTTGAAGTCCACGGTCAAAAAGTGGTTTGGAGATTGAATCTAAAGTAAGGTTGCGATAGTTTTTTGATCTCATTCTTCCAACCAGTAAATTTGGGTCATAACTAGGAGCTGAAACTAATGATAGTACCTCTCCCGTTTCAGGTTCAATCGCTACAATACCCCCTCTTTTATTTCTCAATAATTTTTCACCATATTCCTGAAGCTCTAAATCTAAAGTTAAAATTAAATTCTGTGCACCTTTTGAAGGAATATCATAGATACCATCTTCATAAGAACCAATAATTCGATTAAATCTATCTTTCTGAAAGAACTTCTTTCCCTTGACACCCCTTAGTAAGTCCTCATAATANCTTTCAATTCCCTGTCGTCCAGTGGGTTCTCCTAAGCTGTAATAGTCATCTTTTTTCATGTCGTTTCTATTCACCTCACTAACATAGCCAAGAATATTTGAGGCAATTGGATTGGGGTATTCTCTCAATGATTTTTTTTGCAGGTAGAATCCTGTAAACTTCCAAATTTTCTCTTGAATTATTGCGTTTCTCTCTTTTGATATCTGGTTTACTATGACATAAGGGAGTTTCATTGAAAATTTTCTAGCAGTACTTAGTTTATNTTGTAGTTCAGGTTTTGAGATATTGATAATCTTAGCGAGTTGAAGGGTGTCAAATGCAGTGATATTTTCTGGAATTGCTATTAGATCATAAACCGGCTGATTAGAAACTAGTAATTTATTATTTCGGTCATATATATAGCCACGTTCAGGAAAAACTTCATTCTCGATTACCGCATTATCATCTGAGAGAGACTTATACGAAGAATTTATCAATTGAAGACTTATAAGCCGAACAATAAATATAAGGGCAGTAACAAGTGTTATTGTGGGAAAGAAAAATTTTCTAATCATTTTGTCTTTTAAATAATCCCAGAGAAATATAGACCATTACAAATGTAAAAAAAGAAGTAAATAATGTGTTTTTTAGAATAATTAAGAAACTATCCAAACTGAGATAAATAATTATGTACAGGAGTAGATGGTGAATGCTGATCATAAACAAAAGATAGATAATTCTTTGATTTAGCTGAGTACCTTCAATCATTCCCATTGGAATATCATAGTTAATACCAAATGATGTTCTTATAATAATAGGTCTAATAAATGCAATAGTTAGAGCCGAAATTGTGTGAGCACCTGACCCCTGAGTAAGAAGATCGAGAAGTAATCCCATAAAGAATCCCAAGAANATGAGTAGGGNAGGATTGCTGTCAAAACGATAAACAATAAAGAAAAGTAAGTAAAGGTTGGGGTTAATGAANCCAAATAAATTGATATTATTGAGCAAAAATGCTTGTAAAAACAAAAGAAAGATAAATCGGAAAACCGAAAGTAAATTATTGCGATTCATCGTTATTTAATTTTTTTATTTGATCAATATTTCTATTCTTAATTACATANACAAATTCNTTTTGGGTAAGATTNCTAAATAAATCTATATCAATATCGTAATAGCCCTCAAATTTTGGCCGTTCTATTTTNGAAACTGCTCCTAAGGGTATACCGTAGGGAAAGTAATTTGACATTCCTCCAGTGACTATTGTGTCTCCAATTGAGACTGGATTTAATGTAGAAACATCATCGAGCTTCATTTTTTTTGGGTGATTACCTTCCCAAGACAACGATCCGTAGGCACCATTCTTTTTAAAACTAGCATTAATCTTCAGATCCCGGTGCAATAGTGACAATATACTTGAAAAATTCTCAGTTGTTTGGTTTATAACCCCAACAATCCCATCACTTGATATTACTCCTGTGTCAGTTTTTATTCCGTCGGCCTCTCCTTTATTTATTATAATAAAATTTCTAGTTTTATTATAACTATTTTTTATTATCCTAGCACTTGTAATTTTAAAACCAAAAGATTCGAAAATCGCTGACTTATTATTTTTATTGTGTTGGTAAGCTAATTCAAAAGCTTTCAATTTTTCGTTTTCCAACCTTAGTTGCTGATTGATTTTTTTTAAACTAAAATAATTTACTATTCCTTGACTAAAAAGACTCATCCTACTTGATACGGTAAGAGAAATATTACTAAAAAAAGATTGGTGATAAAAACTACGTTGGTTTAAAAAAATAAGCGATAAAAGCAGTAACCCTATATAGAATAGAGAATTTTTATACTTGAGCAGGGCATTAATCAGCTGCTGCATTAGTCATTATTTGATCAAAATCGTTTTATATCTATCAATATTTTTCAAGGTGATACCAGTTCCTCTAACTACAGCTTGAAGGGGGTCTTCAGCAATATAAACCGGTAAGTCAGTCTTTCTGGAAAGCCTAACATCTAAACCTCTAAGCAGTGCTCCACCTCCGGCTAGATATATTCCAGTATTGTAAATATCTGCAGCTAATTCAGGTGGGGTTTGCGCTAAAGCTTCCATTATTGCTTCTTCAATTCTAACGATTGATTTATCTAACGCTTTTGATATTTCAGTATGAGAAATTAAGGCTTGTTTTGGTTTTCCAGTAACCAGATCTCTACCTTGTACGGACATATCCTCAGGAGGACTCTCCAAATCATCAATAACTGATCCAATGAGAATTTTTATTTTTTCAGCAGTCCGCTCACCTACGTATAGGTTGTGTTTACTTCTCATGTAATTAACAATATCATTGGTAAAAACATCTCCTGCAATTTTAACAGATTTATCACAAACAATACCTGATAGAGCAATAACAGCTATTTCTGTAGTTCCCCCGCCAATATCTACAATCATATTTCCTTTTGGTTGCATAATGTCAATTCCAATTCCAATTGCAGCTGCCATTGGTTCGTGAATCAAATAGACTTCCTTGCCATTTACTCTCTCCGCAGATTCTTTAACTGCGCGCATTTCCACCTCTGTTATGCCAGAAGGAATACAAATAACCATTCTAAGTGATGGGGTAAAAAATTTTTTCTTTAAAGAGGGAATACTCTTGATTAAAGTATTGATCATTTGTTCGGATGCATTGAAGTCTGCAATCACTCCATCTTTAAGTGGCCTGATAGTCTTAATATTTTCATGGGTTTTACCATGCATCATACTTGCTTCATTCCCAATAGCAATGATTTTGTTTGTAGTTCGATCAATCGCAACTATAGACGGAGCGTCGACAACTACTTTATCATTGTGGATAATCAGGGTGTTAGCAGTCCCTAAATCAATCGCTATTTCTTCGGTTAAAAACCCCATTTAATTCTCTAATAATTAATCCGGTTAAAGTTATGAAATTTAATGCTTGAAATGACGTGTGCCTGTAAAGACCATAGATAGATCATTTTTATTACAATAATCAATGGAAAGTTCGTCTTTTATTGAACCCCCTGGCTGAAGTACGGATGTAATTCCAGCTTTTTTTGCGATTTCTACACAGTCTGGGAATGGAAAAAACGCATCACTAGCCATTACAGCACCAGTAAGGTTAAAGTTAAAACTTTTTGCTTTTTCAATAGCTTGATTGAGAGCATCTACTCTAGATGTTTGACCAGTTCCTGAGGAGATTAGCTGCCTATTTTTAACAAATACAATAGTGTTGGATTTCGTATGTTTACATATTTTTGACGCAAAAATCATATCCTCAATTTCATTTATTGATGGTTTTTTTTTGGTAATAAACTCCAAGTCCTCTTTGGCATCTGTTTTGTAGTCTTTGTCTTGAGTCAAAACACCATTTAAGCAACTTCGGAGGGTTTTATTAGGTAAATCAGTACCCTTTTGAATAACTAAAATGCGATTCTTTTTACCTTTTAATAAGGTAAGGGCTTCTTCGGAAAATTCAGGCGCTATGACTACCTCACAAAAAAGGGAATGTATTTCAGTAGCAGTTTTAAGATCAATAGGCTTGTTGGCAATTAATACACCACCAAATGCAGAAATAGGATCTCCAGCAAGGGCATCGTTATAAGCGTCTTTTAAATTTGATCGCGTGGCAAACCCACAAGCATTATTATGTTTTAAAATTGCAAAACTTGGCTCCATTTCATAAAACTCAATCATTAAATTTACTGCAGCATCTATATCCAAAAGGTTATTGTAAGAAATTTCCTTACCGTGAATTTGATCCAAAAGATCGGATAGCGGCCCAAAAAACTGTCCTTTCTGATGTGGATTTTCCCCATATCGAAGTATTTTAGATTCCTTGATACTCAGTTTTAAAACTTCCTCCTCGTCATTGAAATGGTTAAATATTTCAGCATCGTAATGGGATGAGGTCTGAAAAGCCTTAACGGAATATCTTTTTCTGTCTTCCAAAGCCGGAGCACAATCAGACTTCAATAATATATGAAGGAAATCTTCGTAATCTTTTTTATCGGAAACACAGAAAACATCTTTATAATTTTTGGCAGCAGCTCTAATAAGCGCTATCCCACCAATATCAATCTTTTCAATAATTTCTTGCTCACTTCCCCCTGAGGCTACTGTATCCTCAAAAGGATAAAGATCCACAATTACCAAATCAATCTGGGGAATTTCGTACTGTTTGAGTGCTGATTGATCTTCCTCTTCCTCTTGACGATTTAAAATACCTCCAAAAACTTTTGGATGTAATGTTTTCACTCTGCCTCCTAATATTGACGGATAGCCTGTAAGATCCTCTACCGCCTCCACTTCGTAACCTAAATCTCTTATGAATTTTTCGGTTCCCCCAGTAGAATAAAAGGTAACACCTTCCTTGTGAAGCTGATTTATAATTGGTGCGAGTCCAGTCTTATCGTAAACGGAGATGAGAGCCGAGGAAATTTGTTTTTTGCTCATTATTTATTTATTATTTTTTTTAATTCAGTGTTGGAACCAACTTTTCTTTAAAATATTTTTTATTTGAGGAAAAAACATTCTAATGGATTTAAGTAATTTTGAAAAAAATAGTAACAAGTATTTGTAACAAAAATATTAAAAATCACTCAAGTGAAATTTTCAATAAGCGCTATTAATTAACTAAAGAACCGAACTTTTCAACAATGAAGCAAAGTATTCATATTTCTGGTATGACATGTAACAAATGTTTAATAAAAGTTACCAAAAGTCTAGATTCAATTCAGGGGGTTAAGGATTTAAAGATTGATCTTAAAAGCGGGAATGTTCAACTTAAGGTTTCAAACGAGTTAACAATAAATCAACTTGCAGAAGTCTTGTCGCCAAAATACAAACCATCGATTATTTATCACTCTAAAAATAAAGTATCTGTGACTGCTCCTTCGAAAATAAAGCAGCTATTTCCATTGTTTTTGATCCTTATCTATTTGATAGCGGGATCCATATTATTACAGCAGGATAACTTTACCATTCCGAATTTTATGTTTGATTTTATGGGACTCTTTTTTATTATTTTTAGTTTTTTTAAGTTTTTGGATTACAGTGGATTTGCCCCTGCATTTGCACAATACGATCCTATCGCTAAAAGGAGCCTTTTTTATGGAAAAATATATCCGTTTATTGAGACTGCGCTTGGAATCATGTTGTTAATTCGGTGGAAATTAAACGTTGCCTTAATCATCACTTCAGTTGTTCTCTCTATATCTACTATAGGGGTTGTTTATACTTTATTCGATAAAAAAAAAATTGATTGTGCGTGTTTAGGTACAGCCCTAAAATTACCTATGACGGAAGCGACTCTAGTTGAAAATATCTTAATGCTTATTATGTCCATATCGATGATTTTTCATCAATCAGTTTAAAAAGTTTAAATTTGTTTTATGAATGCTAAGGTTTTAAAATCTACCTTTTTTGTAATTATCTTGTTAACTTCTAAAGTCGGTCTGGCTCTAAATGTCCATTATTGTGGTGGAAAAATTGCTGAAATATCAATGGCATGGCAGGCAGAAGGATGTCAAATATCATATCTTTCTGATGATCAGCAGGGATTTGAGGTTAAAAAAAGTCATTGTTGTGATGATAAGACAGTTTTTATACAAAACAATAACCCTCAGAAAGTTTTTTATTTTAGTTATGACCTTAATATCCCAATTTCTTTGGAACAGCAACAAAACTTCGTTTTGTTTAAGAAATTTCATCTACAAAAAAACATTCCTTTAAGTTCCTCATGTTTTATTCGAAAAAGTAAAATCTTTCTTTTAAATAGTGCCTTCGTTTTTTACGGATAATTGAATTAAAAATACCTGCTTTTTAATTAATTAATTCATAAATGAAACAATGAAAAAATACCTATTGATTGTTTATATATCATGTGGTTTCGTCTTTTCACAAGACCGCCTCACAGGTAGTATTCAATACAAAGAAAGTGATAAAATTTATCCTCTTATTGGCGCTAATGTTTTTTGGCAAGACACTGATGTAGGTACGTTCACCTCTGACGGGGGATTTTTCGAATTAGAAAAGGTGCCCAATAGAACCCTCTTGGTGATAAGTTATGTTGGATTTAAAACCGATACGCTAATGATTAAATCAAATCAAAAAATTGACCACTTTTTGACTCTCGATACAGAGGAGGAATTGAATGAAGTTACACTAACACAAAGGCGTAAATCAATTCAAAAGTCTTTTATTGAAACTCAGAATATTCTTAAGGTAAGTAGTGAAGAATTACTAAAGGCTGCTTGTTGTAATCTTTCAGAAAGTTTTGAGACTAACCCTGCAATTGATGTCAATTTTACCGATGCACTTACAGGGACAAAACAAATCAAAATGCTTGGGCTTTCTAGTACTTATTTGTTAATTTCAGAGGAAAATATACCTATGGTTCGNGGGGCTTCACAGGCTTATGGGCTCACTTTTACNCCAGGAACTTGGGTGGAAAGTATTCAAATTAGTAAAGGAGCAGGAAGTGTGAGCAGTGGTTTTGAGAGTATTACCGGCCAAATTAATACGGAACTTCAAAAACCTCTAATCGATGTCCCCTTTTTTCTTAACCTTTTTGGTTCACTAAATGGAAGGTATGAAATAAATATGCACTTAAATCGTAAACTGGGAAATCGTTTGAGCACTGGGCTATATGCTCATGCTGATAAGAGATCCCAAAAATTTGACAATAACGATGATGGTTTTCTCGATCTACCAATATCGGATCAAGTTAATCTTATGAACCGGTGGCAGTATATTAACCCTGAAAAAGGGTGGATTACTTTTTTGAGTTGGCGTTGGATGAAAGATCAAAAATTACTTGGTTCAAGGGATTTTATTCCACGGATTCATAAGGGTGAAACCAATAAATGGGGAAGTGAAATTGAGACCAATCGTTTTGATAGTTCCCTCAAGCTAGGTTATGTTTTTCCTAACTTACCTTATCAGAGTTTTGGATTTCAAAGCGCCTACAGTAAACACGATCAGGAGGCTTATTATGGGATTAGAAACTATAATATAAATCACGTTAGCTACTATGGTAACTTACTTTTTAACTCGATCGTTGGCAATACCCAAAATAAATTTAAAGTTGGNATCAATTATAGTTATGATCAATACGACGAAAAAGTTGATGGGTTTCAATACCAACGTGAAGACAAAAACTTTGGAAGCTTTTTTGAATTGACTCATGATAATGAAGACAATTTCAGTTGGATTGTTGGATTAAGATTAGATCATCACAATAATATTGGAACTTTTTTTACCCCAAGATTNCATATTCGTTATGTTCCCATTGAAAACTTTATCATAAGACTCTCCGGAGGCAATGGAAGAAAGGCAGCAAACATATTTGCGGAAAATCAAACTCTATTTGCTACTTCNAGAAAGATCAATCTTCAGTCTGATGGAGGAGCAATTTATGGGTTAAAGCCCGAAAAAGCCTGGAACTATGGATTAGGATTATCCAAGTCTTTTTTTATTGGACACAATCAACAGCTTATTGCTTCAGCAGATTATTTCATAACTAAATTTGTAGATCAGGTTGTAGTTGACTTGGAAAACCCCAAGCAGATTTCCTTCTATAATTTAGAGGGTAAAAGTGTTTCAAAAAGTTTTCAATTGGAGATAGATTACAATTATTTAAATTTTTTGAATTTGAGAGTTGCTTATAAAAATTATGATGTAAAACTAGATTATATAAGCGGCTATTTACAAAAACCATTATTGGCAAAAAATCGTTTTTTTACCAACTTGAGTATTGATTCAAAAAGAACATCCACAGGAAAAAATTGGCGTTGGGATTTGACCTATCACTATGTTGGAGCCCAACGATTGGTTGAGACAGTCAGAGATCAAACTAATAGTTATTCACCGAGTTATTCTCTTTGGAACTCACAGCTAACACGAATCTTTTCTAAAAAAATTGAAATTTATTTGGGAGGTGAAAATATTGGGAATTTCAAACAGACAAATCCAATTATAGGATCAGANAATCCATTTGGTTTAGATTTTGATGCATCGCAAATATATGGACCAATTTTTGGAGGTATGATTTACACTGGTTTAAGACTAAAAGTTTAATTTAAATTTTAACTAATGAAGAAAGCATTAATTATTTTATTATTTTTCCCAACATTGATTTTAGCTCAACAGAGTCAAAAAAAAATAGTTTCCTCTCAATTCAGGGTTGAAGGTAACTGTAAGATGTGTAAAAAAACTATCGAAAAAGCTGCCCTATCTATTAAAGGAGTAAAAATGGCCAAATGGGATATTCCTTCCAATGAAATTAGCTTAATTTATAATTCAAGAAAAGCAGACTTAATTAGCATTCATCTCGCAATAGCTAAATCAGGATATGACACTTCTGAAACTGCCGCAAATGATAAAGATTACAATGAATTACCAGATTGTTGTCAATACACGCGTTGATAATAAAAAAAACCTGCTCTAACAGCAGGTTTTTTTTATTAAATTAAGATTTTACATCATTCCTGGCATTCCACCTCCGCCTCCCATAGGGGGCATGGCGGGCGCNGCCTCTTCTTTAATATCNACTAAAGCACATTCTGTTGTTAGAATCATTCCAGCTACAGAAGCCGCATTTTCAAGTGCAACNCGAGTCACTTTTTTAGGATCAATTATACCTTCTTTTAGCATATCTACGAAAGTACCGTCTTTCGCGTTATATCCAAAGTTATCTTTTCCATCCAATATTTTTGAAACAACTACTGATCCTTCACCTCCAGAGTTTTCTACGATTATTCTCAATGGGGACTCAATAGCTTTGTTTATGATTTGAACTCCAGTAGCTTCATCAGGATTCTCTGTTTTTAAGGTCGTAAGACTTTTTTGTGTATTTAACAGAGCAACTCCTCCTCCGGCTACAATACCTTCTTCAACAGCAGCTCTTGTGGCGTGAAGGGCATCATCTACACGATCTTTCTTCTCTTTCATCTCTACCTCTGATGGAGCACCAACATACAATACAGCAACACCCCCTGAAAGCTTAGCCAAACGTTCTTGAAGTTTTTCTTTGTCGTAGTCAGAAGTAGTAGTCTCAATTTGTGATTTAATTTGATTTACTCTTCCTTGGATCATTTCAGTTTCTCCAGCACCATTGACAACAGTTGTATTATCTTTATCAATTGTTACTTTCTCTGCAGTACCAAGCATTTCAATGGTAGTGTTTTCAAGAGTAAAACCTCTTTCTTCGGAGATTACCGTTCCACCAGTTAAGATTGCAATATCTTCTAGCATAGCTTTTCTTCTGTCTCCAAATCCAGGAGCCTTTACTGCTGCAATTTTTAATGCACCTCTTAATTTATTTACTACTAGAGTTGCTAATGCTTCTCCATCTACATCTTCAGCAATAACAAGTAGAGGTTTTCCCGTTTGAGCTACCGGTTCAAGTACAGGAAGTAAATCTTTCATAGCTGAAATCTTTTTATCATACAATAAGATGTATGGAGTCTCTAAGTCAGCTTCCATTTTTTCAGAATCAGTAACAAAATATGGAGATAGGTATCCACGGTCAAACTACATACCTTCAACAACATCAACATAAGTATCAGTCCCTTTGGCTTCTTCAACAGTAATTACACCCTCTTTTCCAACTTTTTCAAAAGCTTCAGTAATTAGACTACCTATCATGTCATCGTTATTAGCAGAAATACTAGCTACTTGTTTGATTTTCTCAGAAGCATTTCCAACTTCTACAGATTGATCACCCAAGGCATTAACAATTGAATTAACTGCCTTATCAATTCCTCTTTTTAAATCGAGTGGATTTGCTCCAGCAGCTACATTTTTTAATCCTTCCTTCACAATAGATTGCGCAAGGATAGTAGCTGTAGTAGTTCCGTCTCCCGCAAGATCATTAGTCTTTGAAGCTACTTCTTTAACCATTTGTGCTCCCATATTTTCCAAGGTGTCTTCTAGTTCAACTTCCTTGGCCACAGTTACACCATCTTTTGTTACTTGAGGTGCTCCAAATGATTTTCCTATTATAACATTTCTTCCTTTAGGACCAAGTGTTACTTTTACCGCATT
>NHFW02000034.1 GCA_002171295.2 Flavobacteriaceae bacterium TMED121 | reverse complement strand
CTGAGAGTAAAATGGCAATTGCTATGGCTCAAGAGGGAGGTATGGGTGTTCTTCACAAGAATATGACTATTACACAACAAGCCAATAAAGTTAGAACTGTTAAAAGAGCTGAATCAGGCATGATTATTGATCCGGTGGTCTTAACCATAAATTCTTATGTCAAAGACGCCAAAGAAAACATGACTCGTTATAAAATTGGTGGTATCCCAATANTAGACGATGATAAAAAACTTTTAGGCATAGTTACAAATAGAGACTTACGTTTTGAGAAAAACGATATGCGCCCGATATCAGAAGTAATGACCTCTGAAAATTTAATAACGGTTAAGGATGGAACTTCTCTAGAAGATGCTGAGGTTATTTTACAAAATCATAAAATTGAAAAACTACCTGTAATTGATAATAATAATTTTTTAGTAGGACTTATTACTTTTCGGGATATAACCAAGCATCTTGCTAAACCTAATGCAAATAAAGATGAGTTTGGAAGACTCAGGGTTGCAGCGGCAGTGGGGGTAACCCATGACTTGTTAGAAAGAACAAGTGCGCTGGTAAAGTCTAATGTTGATGCAGTGGTTATTGATACNGCTCACGGACACTCTAAAGGAGTGGCTAAAGCATTAAAAAANGTTAAAAATACTTTTCCAGATTTAGATGTAATTGTTGGAAATATCGCCACGGCTGATGCAGCTAAATATCTTGCTGATTTGGGAGCTGATGCAGTTAAAGTTGGAATTGGCCCCGGGTCAATTTGTACCACTCGTGTAATTGCGGGAGTAGGATACCCACAATTATCTGCAATTTTAGATGTTCATAAAGGATTAAAAGGTGCNGATATTCCTATTATTGCTGATGGAGGAATTCGTTATACTGGTGACATACCTAAAGCGATTGCTGCCGGTGCAGACTCAGTAATGTTGGGTTCATTNTTAGCAGGTACACAAGAATCTCCTGGTGAGACAGTNATTTTTGANGGNAGAAAGTTTAAGACATANAGAGGAATGGGTTCTGTTGAAGCCATGAAAAAAGGTAGTAAGGACAGATATTTTCAAGATGTAGAAGATGATATTAAAAAATTAGTTCCTGAGGGAATTGTTGGTCGAGTCCCATATAAAGGTGAGCTCAACGAAAGTATTCATCAATTTGTTGGCGGTTTAAGAGCAGGAATGGGATACTGTGGAACAAAAGATATTAAAAACCTCCAGGAAAAAGGAAAGTTTACAACCATAACAGCATCAGGAATCAAAGAAAGTCATCCACACAACATAAGTATTACGAAAGAAGCTCCAAATTATAGTCCCTAAGTTTTATTGTGCGACAATTTTATGAGAAAAAATAGTATTGTCAGCTGTTTTAATTCTTACAATATACATGTTATGTTTAATTAAATTTATCGGAATTGANAGANTTGATAAGTCTTGTATATTNATTTCTAAAACAATATTNCCNATTATTGAATAAATTTTTAGAACGCCATTAACATTATAACCCTTGATAAATAATAAATTATTNTTGTAATAAACGTTAAAGCTNTTTTCGGTAATATTTTTGGATAGAGGAGAATTTGTAAATTGTGGTACTTTATANTTAATTGAAAAACAAAAAAAAGAAATTAAAAAACACAAAAATAATTTGGTGACTTTCATATCCTAAATTATTTCTGCAATTTACAATTTTTTTTAATATGTTNATAAANATATTAACAATGTAATTAATTCATAANNAANTCATTANATAANCTTATTAATAATNATTTATTTAATTGTTTATAATNTGTGCAATATTTTATCATTTTAACGTTACTAACAAATTTTAAAAATGATTTTTAAAAAGATATTTATTAAAGTATCATTATTAATAGTCGTCGTACTAATAATTAGTTGTGAAAGCATAGTTAAAAATACTCAAGATCGTTTAATAGCTCGTGCTGAAAATCATTACTTATACCTTTCTGATATCAAAGAAAAATTAAGTTTATTTAAATCCAAAGAGGATAGTATTGCAATGGTAAGAGGTTTCATAAACAATTGGGCAAGAAAAAAACTTTTGTATGAGAAATCTTTAATCAATCTACCGACAAATAAAATAGCTCAAATTAATTCAATGGTAGACGACTATAAGTCTAGTTTATACCGCAACACCTATAGAGAGTTTATTTTAAAATCATTAATGGATAGTGTTTTAAGTAAAAAATTAATATCNGACTTNTATTATGATAATAAAAATAANTTTAAATTAAAGGAACCATTGTATAGGATTCGGATTATTGGTTTTCCATTAGACAATGTTGACAGAAGAGAAATAACTGGTAGATTTAGACGTTTTNAATCTAAAGATATTTATTATTTAGATTCACTTTCCTTTCAATTTTCAAGTTATTTTTTAGCAGATACTATTTGGTTAAACAAGTTTGATNTATTTGAAAAAGTTTCTTTTTTAAACAATGAAAACGTCGATTATTATTTAAAAAAAGAAAATTATTTTGAGGTTAAGGATANTTTAGACTTATATTTGTTTAAGGTTGTTCAAATGCTTGATCAAAATCAGATTGCCCCATTGCCTTATATAGAAAATACTATAAAAAATATTGTTTTCAATAAAAAGAAGATTGGGTTTTTGAAAGAATTTGATAAAGACATCTTGAGGGACGCAATCAAAACTAAAAAATTTGAAACATATTAAATCAGTATTTGTTTTTTTACTTTTTTTTTCTACTTATTCTTTGTTAGCTCAAGGAAATAGTATTCTTGAGTTAAATCGAATTAAGGTCGATGGGATTTCTGCTGTGGTTGGTGATTATGTTATTTTNGATTCTGATATTGATAAAGCTATTGTNGAAATGGAATCTCAGGGTATGTCTACTAAAAACATCAGTCGTTGCGAGTTATTAGGAAAATTAATGGAAGATAAACTATATGCCCATCACGCAGTTCAAGATAGCTTGGAAATTAGAGATGAAGAAATCTATGACTATGTAGATCAAAGTATCGCGTATTTTACTGAGCAGTTAGGGAGTATAGAAAAAGTTCTTGAATTTTATAAAAAGCCAGATGAACTATCTTTTAGAGAAGACCTTTATCAGATTAATAAAGTTCAAAAGCTTTCCTCGATGATGCAATCAAAAATTATTGAAGAAGTTGAAATCACTCCAGAAGAAGTCCGTTCTTTTTTTCAATCAATTCCTAAAAAAGATTTGCCAACATTTGGTACAGAATTAGAAATTTCTCAGATTGTTTTAGAGCCTAAAGTTTCAGAACAAGAAAAAAAGAGAATTATCGATCAGTTGAGATCATTTAAAGCAGATGTTGAGGAGAAAGGTTTGAGCTTTGCATCTAAGGCGATACTTTATTCTCAAGACCCTGGTTCAAGGGCTAANGGCGGAAAGTATACATTACATAGAAAGAAACCTAGAATGGTTAAAGAATTTAGAGATATTGCCTTTAGCATGCAGGAAGGTCAGGTTTCAGAGCCTTTCAAAACTGATTTTGGTTGGCATATAATAATGGTAGATAGAATTAGAGGGCAAGANTTAGACGTAAGACACATTTTATTAACCCCTAAAGTTTCTAAAAAACAACTCGATGATTCTAAAGACTTACTTGACACCTTAAGGACTAGAATATTAGATAAAGAAATTTCATTTTCTGATGCTGCATTTCAGTTCTCAAGTGAAAGTGAAACGCGATTCAATGGTGGCGTGATTATCAATCCTTCTACTGGTGATAAAAGATTTGAACTTACCAAGATGGACCCTGTACTTTATAACCAAATTAGGGATTTAAATGATGATGAAATCTCTGTCCCCCTTTTAGATGAGGATAAATCGGGATTAAATAAATATAAAATTTTAAAGGTAACAAATCGTTTTGAAGAGCATTTAGCAGACTATTCTCAAGATTTTGTAAAAATCAAAGAACTTGCACTTAAAGAGAAACAAATCAAAACTATTAAAAAGTGGATGAGNAGAAAAATATCGTTAACATATGTNAGCCTAAACAAATACTTCAATAACTGNGAATTCAATAATAATTGGAGGAAAAATTAACTTACTTCTTAAAATATTTAAATGGCACCCATAACATNCCGAAGCATTCTCCATCTTNTNTATCTAAATGTTTATGATGNATTTTGTGTGCTCTTCGNAAAGCTTTAGCATATCGATTATTAGNATTCCTTAAAAGCTTAAATCTTTGNTGAATAAATATATCATGNATAANAAAATAAGTAAGTCCGTAAAAAAAAATTCCAANTCCAATCGGTAATCCAGGCCAAAAATTATATTCACCCCACATGATTACAAATACTGAACTTACNANCGCATAAAAAATAAAAAACAAGTCATTTTTTTCAAACCANGAGTTATGGTTTTTTTTATGATGATCNTTGTGAAGNACCCAGAGAAAACCGTGCATTATGTATTTGTGAGAAAACCAGGCCATAAACTCCATTGTTATGAACGTAATCAATAGAACTAAAAACCAAAAAAAATATTCCATTTAGAGAAGGTTTAGATGAAATTTCACAAAAGATTGAGCCAAAACTCCCATTTTTTGATAGTTTGGAACTCGAATACGAGCCGACTGTATTTTAACCGAAGGGGTTTTTTTTAATTTTATGAGTAATTTTCTGTAATATTTATATGCTGTATAAACCCCAAGACGCGAGCTTTCTGGAAGCATAAATATNCCCTTTAATGCGTGATTAAAATNTTTTTCTATTTCGTTAATTATATTTATTTTACTTTCTTCATCGAAATTAGATAAGTTTAAATTAGGGAAATATGTTCGATCAAGATTTTTGAAATCTGCATTTAAGTCCCTTAAAAAATTTACCTTCTGAAAAGCGCTTCCAAGTGACATTGCATAGGGCTTTAATTTTTCGTATTTAGAATTATCACCATCTACAAAAACTTTCAGGCACATAAGTCCAACTACATCTGCTGAGCCATAAATATATTCATNATATTCTTTCTTCGTCTTGTAATTATTCTTGGTCAGATCCATCCTCATACTTTTAAGAAAAGATTTAATTAATTCGATATCAATTTTCTTTTCATTTACAGTAAATTGGAATGAATTAAGAATTGGATTTAAGCTTATTTTATTTGAAATAGCATGCATTAAGTCTTCTTCAAATCGATTTAGTAGATCTACCTTGTTGAATTCGTGGAAGGAATCAACAATTTCATCGGCAAATCTTACAAAGCCATAAATATTATAAATGTGAACTCTAATAGAGTTGCTTAATAACCTAGTTCCCAGTGAAAAAGAAGTACTGTAACGCTGAGTAACTAATTTACTACAATCATAGGAAACAATGTCGTAAAAATCTTTCACCAAATTTTTTAATTTAATTTAACTAAAACTTTTAAAAATTATAAATAATAATTTGTGCTAAACGTAAATTGAGGCTTTTAAAAATTTATTACNAAAAGCGNGAATAGATTCAAAAAGTTTAATACTTATTGGNAGTTTAGCGATATCTATATTAACCTGTTGAGGGCCTAATATAGCTAAATTAGTACTTTTACCCTTTAATAAACTATCATCAAAATCTTCGATAAAGTAGTTAATAATATCTTTATTAGGCTCAACTGTCAAGTAAGTTACAAAACAAATATCATTACTGTAATTAATTAAAGTTTTAAGACTTTCTGTTTGTAGAGATTGACCTAAATAAATTGTTTTATAACCATTTTTAAGGATTAAATAATTGAGAAATAAAATTCCTAAATCGTGGATTTCATCTTCAGGAAGAAATAACACGAACAACTTACTATTTTGGTTAGAAATATAATCTTTTTGTATAAATTCAGTTTGAATATGAACCTTTTGTTTGATTAGATTAATTATGAAATGCTCATGTGAAGGACTTATGGCATTTGTTTGCCATAAAATACCAAGTTCACTCATTAGAGGCATAAATACATTCGTAAAAATAAACTCAAAATCATTTTGAAGAAGAATTTCTTCNNATGTTNNGTCAAAAAGTATAGTATCAAAATTAACCATTGATAGTTTNAGTGCATTTATTGCAACTTCTTCAGAATTTGATTTTAAAGCAATCTCACGAACTATAACNGGAATCTCTTNTTTGTCAAGGCTAGCTATCTTTGAAATCTTAAAACCATGGTTGTATAGAAGCGTAATGTTAAGAAGTTTTTGTAGATTNGANAGGCTATACCTTCTTATGTTAGTATCAGTTCTAAAAGGACTTAGAAGACCATATCTTTTTTCCCAAATTCTAATTGTATGGGCTTTAATCCCGGAAATATTTTCGAGATCTNTAATTGAAAAGTTACTTTTNACTTTATTCATATTGTTCAACCGTTAAAGCAAAAAGCTTAAACAAATTTAACAATAATTTATTTATAAAAAAAAGTGGTATTANAAAGAAAATGGTGCGCACGAGAAGACTCGAACTTCCACGGGATTTAACTCCCACCAGGCCCTCAACCTGGCGCGTCTACCAATTCCGCCACGTGCGCTGGAGTGACCTGGCTGGGGCTCGAACCCAGGACCCTCTCCTTAAAAGGGAGATGCTCTACCAGCTGAGCTACCAGGTCAATAAACGTGACTTGGCTGGGGCTCGAACCCAGGACCCTCTCCTTAAAAGGGAGATGCTCTACCAGCTGAGCTACCAAGTCTTTAGAGCCAGCAAATATAATATCAATTATTTATATTTCAAGTCCAATTGTTATAAATTTACTGCTCTATAAATTTTTAACTAGAATGATAAAATACATAATATTAATGGGTTATATGGGTTGTGGAAAGTCTACCCTTGGTCCACTTATTTCCAATCAAAATTCATTGCCTTTTATTGATCTTGATCAATACATTGAGAGGAACGAAAAATCAACTATTACTAGTATTTTTGAAAATCGTGGAGAGATTTATTTTCGAAAAAAAGAACGTCTTTATTTAGAGCATATTTTTCTTAATCAATCTTCTTTTGTCATTTCTCTTGGAGGAGGCACTCCTTGTTACTTTGATAATATTGATTATATTAATCTCAAGGACGAAACAACATCAGTTTTCCTTAANTCATCACCAAAAGAATTAGCAAACAGACTTTATGATAAAAAAAATAATCGACCTTTAATTTCTCATATTCAGTCAAAAGAGCAATTAGAGGAATACATTGCAAAACATCTTTTTGAACGCTTACCTTATTATGAGAAGGCAAAAAAAACTATCATTACAGATAACAAAAGTATCAAATCACTAGTTGAGGAAATTAATTTATTCTTAACTTAAATATATNCCCTCATCTTTTCCAAAACGGACGTTAATATGTTCCTTAATTGATGTGGACAGNGAGATTCCTTTAAAGTCACCTTTAATTGGAAAATTTTTATGATTTCTATTCACTAGAACAGCAGTTTGAATTTTTTTTAGTTTAATAGAAAGAAACTTTTTGACAGCATAAATCAATGTTCTTCCTGTATTTAAAACATCGTCTACTACAACCACAGACTTATTTTCACAAAAAGAGATAGATTGAGANATACTGATTTTATCTCTTGGATTTTTCTTNTCCATTTTTATTTCAATCAAAACCACATCCAAATCAGATATCTTTTTTAATTCTTTTTGAATCCGAGTTGCCAATTCTAGTCCATTTTCCTTTATACCCGCTAAAACCAATTCATTCTCTTCAGAATTGGTTTCATAAATTTGATAACTAATCCTTTTAATAGTCTTTTGGATATGTTTTTGATCCATGATTTTATTTTTTTTTTCCTCCATTTAGATTCGTTTCTGGTTGTGAATTTAGCTAATAAGATAGTTATTTAGCTTTTTTATCCTCTTGATAGTCGTCAATTTCCCTTCTTTCCTTTTTTGTTGGTCTTCCAGTCCCCCTATTCCTTTGCGGAACCTTAGATAGTAATTGAAAATTCGCATTTTCAAAAGCTTCTTTTGGGGTAATATCCTGTCGGTAAAGGTTGACTATTTTGGCACCAACNCGGCTTTTAGGAAAATCAATTGCCATTAACTCCCTCCAGATTTGATTTTTCCTTACTTTAATTTTGTCTTCGATAAAAACTTCTCGAGAAGGTTTAACAATTTGTTCTTCAATTCTAACATGCCCTTGTTTACAAGCCTTACTGGCTTGACTTCTTGACTTGTAGTAGCGAAGATAATATAAATATGTATCGATTCTCATTGGCTAAAACTTGGTCTAATTCTCCAACAAAAATACAGGAAAATTGTATCTTGCGTAGCAATTTAATCAATGATGCTTAAAAAAACTTTCCTCAAATTCTATCTTTTTATACTTCCATTTAGCGCTTGTCAAAAAAACGAATCCTCAGTCCCACCCAGAGATGTTCAAGTTCAAACTATTGAGGATAATGAAGCCCTTGTAACCTACCTACAAACACACTTTTACAATTACCATGATTTTGAAAATGATCCTGACAATCATAAAATAGAAATTTCATTAGATAGCCTTACCGAGAAGAATAGTGATAAAATTGCTCTTTGGGATCAGGTTGTAACTAAATTTGTCGATACTGAGGATAGCGATCAAAACATCGTCGAGCACAAGCTATATTATTTAATAATTAAGAAAGGATTAGGAATGATGCCTTCTTCAGTGGATTCTACTTTTGTTTCCTACAAGGGATCACTTCTCAATGGTGATGTTTTTGATGATAGAGATTATCCAATTTGGTTTGATTTAGTTAATGTTGTAAGAGGCTTTAGAGAATCTTTACCGGAATTTAATGAGGGAAATTTTACAATTAATGAAGATGGTACTTTTGATTTTGATAATTATGGTAAAGGATTAATTTTTATGCCCTCTGCTTTGGGTTATTATTCTTCAGCTAATTCTAATATTCCCGCTTATTCACCTTTGATTTTTTCGGTAAACCTGCACAGAGTAAACCATTCCGATCATGATAGGGATGGCGTTCTATCAATTAAAGAAGATATTAACGGAGATGGTAACCCTTTAAACGATGACACAGATGGGGATGGTTTACCTAATATGAATGACTTTGATGACGATGGAGATGGAATACCTACTTTTAACGAACTTGATAAAGATAAAGATGGTATCCCAGATGATACAGACAACAATGGTACGCCAGATTATTTAGATGCGGAAGTTTCTTAATTGATTTTAAAAGATAGTCCTAAAACAATTTGATTCACTCTCAAATCTGTATTTTCAAGATTGGCTGTTTCAGCTATCATGGATGATCCTCCTTTTTCATAACGAAAATCCAAACCTATATTTCCAAGATTCAAACGGAGCCCCATATGATATCCAAAATTCAATTTATTTTTTATTATATCAAATGAATCCGCATTGGTTTTATTAGAAAGGTTGTAAAACAAGGTGGGCCCGGTAAAAACACTTATTGGTCCTAGTAACTTGTATCCCAACGAAACAGGAAGCTCAATTCTAGAACTGGTAACATCTAATTCTTCAAAGTATCTTTTAACATTGGTGTATTGCAGTTCAGGTCTTAAATAAAATAAGAGTAGATTAACTTGAGCATAAACCCCTATATTAAGGCCTGATTCACTTTTAAAGGAGCCATTGCTTATAACATCATCGTTTAGTTTGGTTATTTTTCCAGCTGAGTCAAAGTTTAGACCCCCTTTAATTCCATATTCAAATTGAGAAAAAGTCAATTGAGATAAAAGTAGACAAATCAGAGAAAACAGGAAGAACCTCATATATTATGATTTAACATAATTATCATTGTAATATATATTATTTTCTCGATATAACTTTTTTGGAAGCAGCGATAATGGAATTTTTATTTAGACCATATTTTTCCATTAACTCTGCTGGAGTTCCAGATTCACCAAAGGTGTCTTGTGTAGCAACATATTCCTGAGGGGTAGGATGGCTTTTGGAAAGCACGCCTGCAATACTCTCACCAAGGCCCCCCATATAATTATGCTCTTCTGCAGTGACAATCGCACCCGTTTTCTTTACTGATTCTAATATCAACGCTTCATCCAAAGGTTTAATAGTGTGAATATTAATCACTTCTGCAGTAATACCATCTGATTCCAATTCCTCAGCAGCCAAAAGTGCTTCCCAAACCAAATGACCTGTAGCAGCAATCGTAACGTCTGTTCCTGGATTGAGAATAATTCCTTTACCAATTTCAAAACCTAATTCATCAGTTGTAAAGTTTGCAACTTTGGGTCTTCCGAAACGAAGGTAAACTGGGCCTTCGTATTCAGCAATCGCAATAGTTGCTAACTTGGTCTGATTAAAGTCACAGGGATTGATTACTGTCATACCAGGCAGCATCTTCATCAAACCGATATCCTCTAGGATTTGGTGGGTTGCTCCATCTTCTCCTAGTGTTACCCCAGCATGTGATGCACATATTTTTACGTTTTTACCTGAATATGCGATCGATTGTCTGATTTGATCATATACTCTTCCAGTAGAGAAGTTTGCAAAAGTACCNGTAAATGGAATCTTCCCNCCAATGGTTAGTCCNGCGGCGATCCCCATCATGTTCGCTTCAGCAATTCCGACTTGAATAAACCGATCTGGGTTTTCATTAATAAATTCTTGCATTTTAAGCGACCCTACAAGATCAGCACAAAGTGCAATGACATCTGGGTTGGTTCTTCCTAGCTCTGCAAGACCAACCCCAAAACCAGAACGTGTATCTATGGATCCCTTGTCAGTATATTTTTTCATAAAATAATTACATTCAAATTAATAATCTCCCAGGGTTTCAGGGTTTTGATCTAATGCTTTAGCAAGCAGCTCTTCATTAGGTGCCTTACCATGCCATGCATGAGTATACATCATATAGTCAACACCATTTCCCATTTCAGTTTGCATTATAATCACCACCGGTTTACCTTTGCGTGTTTTAGTTTTTGCGAACTGAAGGGTTTCAATTATTGCCTTAAGATCATTACCCTCTTTTAGATCAATAACCTCCCAACCAAATGCTTTGAACTTTCCTGCAATATTACCCATGGGCATAACATCTTCTGTTTTTCCATCGATTTGTTTACCGTTCAAGTCAACGGTGGCAATGAGATTATCTATTTTTTTTCCTGCAGCAAACATGATAGCTTCCCAATTTTGACCTTCCTGTAATTCACCGTCTCCCATCAAAGCAAAGACAGTCTTATCATCTTGATTTAATCTTTTTGAAACTGCTGCACCAATTGCCACAGATAAGCCTTGACCTAATGAACCAGAGGCTATTCTCACTCCAGGAAGACCTTCGTGTGTGGTGGGGTGACCCTGAAGCCTAGAGTCAATAAGTCTGAATGTATTAAGCTCTTCTAAGGGAAAATATCCTTTTCTTGCAAGTACACTATAGAAAACTGGGGAAATGTGACCATTAGAGAGGAAAAAAAGATCTTCGTCTTTTCCGTTCATGTCAAAATTTACATCTAACTCCATAACCTCATTATATAGCGCTACGATAAATTCAGTACAACCGAGGGANCCTCCTGGGTGTCCGGAGTTCACTTTGTGAACCATTCGCAAGATNTCTCTCCTTACCTGNATAACTAAATCATTTAAACTTTTAAAATCTGGCATTGAATTTTATTTTCAGAGCAAAAGTAAGATTTCAAATATAAGTAGCAAAGAGCCATTAGTCATTTTGTTTGAAATACCTAAATTAATTGTTTAATTNAAACTTTGAGAGATAACAATGTGGACTGTCTTATATTTGTTTCATTACTAAANAGATGAATTTTAAACTAATTCAGACCGATCCTGCTTCTTCAGCCCGCGCTGGAAGTTTTAGCACTGACCATGGTATAATCCAAACTCCGATATTTATGCCTGTAGGTACTGCTGCAACTGTCAAAGGGGTTCATCAAAGAGAATTAAAACAAGAGATTAGGCCCGATATCATTTTGGGAAACACCTACCATCTCTACCTTCGNCCTGGNACAGAAATCATAGAGCAGGCGGGTGGACTACATCGTTTTATGAATTGGTCTNACCCTATTTTAACAGATTCGGGGGGTTACCAAGTTTACTCCCTTTCCGACAATCGTAAAATTGTAGAAGAAGGAGTAACTTTTAAATCACATATTGACGGATCTAAACATTTTTTCTCTCCCAAAAATGCCATAGATATACAGCGTAAAATTGGAGCGGATATTATAATGGCTTTTGATGAGTGTACTCCATATCCATGTGATTATGATTATGTCAAAGCATCGATGAATATGACCCATCGCTGGCTGGACGATTGTTTGGATCATCACATCAAAGTGCCATTTAATTATGATCATCAGCAGTTTCTTTTTCCCATAGTACAAGGAGGAGTATATAAAGATCTGAGAAAATATTCTGCTGATTATATCGCTTCAAAAGATGCAGCAGGCAATGCCATTGGGGGTTTGTCCGTTGGAGAACCTGCCGAGGAAATGTACTCCATGACCGAAGTAGTTTGTGAGCGCTTACCAGAAGACAAACCACGATACCTCATGGGAGTTGGTACTCCTATAAATATTTTGGAAAATATTGCGTTGGGTATTGACATGTTTGACTGTGTAATGCCAACTAGAAATGGAAGAAATGGCATGTTATATACGGCTAATGGTACTATTAATATTAAAAATAAAAAATGGGAAAATGATTTTTCTCCCATTGACCAAGAATCCTACTGTTTTGTTGATCAAGATTATTCAAAGGCTTATTTAAGGCATCTGTTTGCTGTAAACGAAATGTTAGGAAAGCAGATTGCTTCAATCCATAACTTAAGTTTTTATCTCTGGTTGGCTAGAGAGGCGAGAAAGCATATATTAGAAGGTGATTTTACAGGTTGGAAAAATAAAATGTGTAATCAAATGGATAACAGGTTATAGTATGAAAATTATTGATCGTTACATTATTGTAAAATACCTTTCCACTTTTTTAGTTATGCTGATAATGTTCATACCCATTGGGATTATGGTAGATATGGCTGAAAAAATTGATAAATTTAAAGAAAATGAAGTTCCAATAANTGCAATAGTTGATTACTATTATGATTTTACTTGG
Source organism: Flavobacteriaceae bacterium TMED121 (assembly GCA_002171295.2). Classification (GTDB taxonomy): domain Bacteria; phylum Bacteroidota; class Bacteroidia; order Flavobacteriales; family Flavobacteriaceae; genus UBA8316. The sequence continues at coordinate 71,458 of NHFW02000034.1, read as the reverse complement.
TACTTTGCCAACTTATTATTTCCCATTTTTTTATTTTTAGCTGTTATTTGGTTTACATCAAAACTTGCAAATAACACTGAGGTCATTGCATTATTAAGCTCAGGAATTTCTTTTAATCGTTTTATAAGACCTTTTATGATTTCAGCTTCAATAGTTGCAATATTTGCTTTTTTTGCTGGNATGCACATAGTACCCAAATCTAATCAAAGGTTTAACGAGTTCAGATTTAAATATATTGATAAAAAAAGTCAACGCCAGACTAGAAATCTATTTAAGCAAATTAACTCCAAGGAGTTTATTTTTGTAAGTAGTTATGATCCAATCAGAAAAAGTGCTAATAATTTTACTTTGGAGCATTTTGAAGATAACATATTAAAATATAAAATTAATGCAAATAGCATTCGGTGGATAAAAAAGGACAGTATTTTNAGAATGGCTAATTATGTTAAGCGTGTTATTAATGGAGATGACGAGATTATCCTTAAAAATAATAGAAAGGACACAATTTTTGATTTTAAAATTGACGATTTGGCTCCAGTTTCTTATAAAGCGGAGACACTAACTTATGGTCCGCTCAATCGTTTTATAGACAAAGAAAAGGAGGGTGGNTCGATTTTAATTAACAGTCATTTATTAGTAAGACATAAAAGATGGAGCCTTCCCATTTCCTCATTTGTTTTAACATTGATNGCGGTTTCAGTTTCTTCATTTAAAAGAAGGGGAGGGATGGGGCTTAACCTTGCTTTTGGAATTACATTAGGTTTTATATTTATTTTTTTTGACAAAATTTTTTCAGTTATGGTAAATAAGTCGAATTTTTCTCCCCTTTTNGGAGCATGGCTTCCGATTGTTTTATTTGGGATTTTGGCATTTTTTATGCTGAGAAAAGCAACTAGATAAATATATATCGTNNAGAAATAATTTTAAACTCTTCAACTAATATTTATAAATTTGTAACAAATAACAAGAAATTTTATGGAGTATTTAGATTTTGAACTTCCTATAAAAGATATTAATGATCAGATCGAAAAATGTAAGTCTATTGGTGATGAAAGTAGGGTTGATGTTACCGAGACTTATAATCTCCTAAAGGATAAACTCTATAAAACAAAAAAAGAAATTTATGGTAATTTAACTNCATGGCAAAGGGTGCAAATGTCTAGACATCCCTCTCGTCCATATACTCTAGACTACATTAAAGCTCTCTGTGGAGAAACTTTTCTTGAACTTCATGGTGATAGGAATTTTTCGGATGACAAAGCAATGATTGGTGGATTGGGTAAGATTGATAATCAAACTTTCATGTTTATAGGGACTCAAAAGGGGTTCAATACTAAAACACGCCAATATAGAAATTTTGGTATGGCAAAACCAGAGGGATACCGAAAGGCATTAAGATTAATGAAAACAGCTGAGAAATTTGGAATCCCTATTATTTCATTTGTTGATACTCCAGGCGCATACCCAGGAATTGAAGCCGAAGAAAGGGGACAGGGTCAAGCTATTGCAAATAACATCTACCAAATGATGAATATAAAAACTCCAATCATTGTTACAATCATTGGAGAAGGAGCTTCTGGAGGTGCATTGGGAATTGGAGTAGGAGACCTTGTATTCATGTTAGAAAATACTTGGTATTCTGTTATTTCTCCAGAATCTTGTTCCTCAATTTTGTGGAGAAGCTGGGAGTATAAAGAGATTGCTGCAGATGCTCTTAAGCTTACAGCAAATGACATGTTGGAATCTAATCTTATTGATAAAATCATTGGGGAACCATTAGGAGGAGCCCACTTTGATCGGGAGCTAACATTTAATTCAGTAAAAAAGGAATTAGTTAGTTCTTTTAGAAGGTTAGATAAACTTGATAATGAAAAATTAATACAATTGAGAAGGGAGAAGTTTTTTAAAATGGGTACTTTCCATGGGTAGCCTTTATTTGTTTTTTCACATTATTAACAAGTTTTTTTTTTTAATTAACAATCCATTTGTTGATTCTCGTAAGATAAGTGACGTTGAATTTTCCTTTTATTAATATATAAAGCTTTTACATTCGCTAAATGGAAAAAAGTGAACCAGTTAAATTAAATAAACAGCAATCCGGAACAGTTATTGCTTTACAGCAAGGAAAATTGCCTCCTCANGCACTCGATTTAGAGGAGGCAGTGATAGGAGCTATGATGATTGATAAAAAAGGAGTAGACGAAGTAATTGACCTTCTTCAGCCCGATGCCTTTTATAAATTAGCTCATCAAAATATTTTCGAATCAATTCTCAACCTCTTTCAGNATTCCCAACCGATAGATTTACTTACTGTGTCNGCNGATCTTAAAAAAAATGGAAAGCTGGAAAGTGTAGGAGGAGATTATTATTTAGTTCAACTGACTCAGAAAGTTNCCTCNTCTGCACATATNGAATTTCACGCTCGAATAATTCTTCAAAAGTTCATTCAAAGAAGTTTAATACGTATTTCAAATGAAATAATTGAATCTTCATATAAAGAGTCAACTGACGTTTTTGATTTATTAGATGAGGCAGAATCTAAACTTTACGATGTTGCTCAAGGGAATATTAAAAAATCTTCTGATACTGCTCAAAATTTAGTAATGTTAGCCAAAAAAAAAATTGAGGAGATTGCAAATAAAGATGGTTTGAGTGGAATCTCAACCGGTTTCGAAAAACTCGACACTTTAACCTCNGGCTGGCAGCCAAGTGACCTTATTATTATTGCTGCCCGCCCTGGTATGGGTAAAACCGCTTTAACACTCTCGATGGCAAGGAATATTGCAGTTACAAAACAAGTTCCTGTTGCTTTCTTTTCTCTGGAAATGTCATCTGTGCAGCTAATTACAAGACTAATTTCTGCCGAAACTGGACTTTCATCAGAAAAATTGAGAACTGGTAAATTAGCAGATCATGAGTGGAAACAATTGAATGTCAAAGTAGGTGATTTAGAAAAAGCTCCCCTATTTATTGATGACACCCCTGCTTTATCTATTTTTGACTTAAGGGCTAAAGCTAGAAGATTGGCTTCTCAACACCAAATCAAATTAATTGTAGTGGATTATTTACAATTGATGACAGCTGGAAATAATAATAAGGCTGGAAATCGTGAACAAGAAATATCAACTATTTCAAGAAATTTAAAATCCCTAGCAAAGGAATTAAATATACCAGTTATTGCTCTTTCGCAATTGTCTCGGGCTGTAGAGACAAGAGGTGGGACCAAGCGTCCGCAGCTTTCTGATCTTCGTGAGTCGGGAGCAATAGAACAAGATGCAGATATTGTTTCGTTCATTTACCGTCCAGAGTATTATCAGATTGAGGAGTGGGATGATGAAGAGCACACTTCATCCATCGGACAAGCAGAGTTCATTGTTGCTAAACACCGTAATGGAGGTTTAGACAATATTCGAATGAAATTTATTGGTCAGTTAGGAAAATTTGAGGATTTACAATCTNACGACTCTTCTTATGAATATCAATCAAAAATGAATAATGGTGATGATTCAAAAACTAATAAATTGTCTAGTCCAAATGATGCTTTTGATCTACCCACTGAGGAGCAAGGGGATGATATCCCCTTTTAAATTCAGATTAAATTTTAATTCCCATTTGATCAAGATGGTTCAAAATTTGAGCTGCACTCTCAAACTGTACAGCATTAATTCCCATTTCAGTCGCTGCATGAACATTTCTTAAATTATCGTCAATGAATAAACTTTCTTGAGCATTCATTCCGTAACGATCTAGTGTGAGTTTATAAATTTCGGGAAAGGGCTTCCTTGTTTTTTCCNTTCCAGAGACAACAATCCCTTCAAAACGATGTAAAAAGTCAAAACGCTCCAATGCNACTGGAAAAGTTTCTGCACTCCAATTTGTCAATGCAATGACCCTATATGAAGGGTTTTTAAAAAATTTTTCTAAAATTTCAACTGTTTCTTGAATCGCTCCTCCGAGCATTTCTTCCCATCGACCATAATACATTCTAATTAATTTTTCGTGTTTTGGAAACATTTTTATCCGATCTTCCGTGGCAGTTCTTAGGGAATAGCCAGCATCTTGATTTTCATTCCAATCATTAGTACATATTTCGTCAAAAAACCATTCCATTTTTTTACGATCACCATTAAAAACCTCGAGATATACATAAGCTGGGTTCCAGTCTATTAGTACACCTCCCAAATCGAAAATAATATTTTTAATCTTATTCATTTGTAAATTAATTTTCATTTTGTCCAGACAACATTAAATAACTTTTGAGGAATTGATCAATTTCACCATTCATAACACTATCAACGTCATTAGTTTCCGATTGCGTTCGTACGTCTTTTACAAGTTTATAAGGATGCATTACATAATTTCTTATTTGAGACCCCCATTCTATTTTCTTTTTGGAAGCCTCAATCTCGTCACGAGCAGAAAGCTTTTTTTGAAGTTCAATCTCATAAAGCTGGGACTTTAAAAGTTGCATAGCTTTATTTTTATTTTCCAATTGAGAACGTGTCTCAGAGTTTTCAATCATAATTCCGGTGTTGTGATGTCTCAGTCGAACAGCAGTTTCTACTTTATTTACATTCTGCCCACCTGCACCGCTGGAACGCATTGTCTCCCATGTAATATCTGATGGATTGACAATAATTTCGATGGAGTCGTCAACCAATGGATATACATAAACAGAGGCAAAAGAAGTATGCCTTTTAGCATTGCTGTCAAAAGGAGATATTCGNACCAATCTATGAACCCCATTCTCTCCTTTAAGCCATCCAAATCCGAACTCACCGTTGATTTCTAGTGTAGCTGTTTTTACTCCTGCGACATCTCCCCCCTGATGGTTTAGCTCTTTAACAGAGAACTTGTTTTTTTCTGCCCACATAATGTACATACGCATTAACATTTCTGCCCAGTCACAACTCTCTGTTCCACCAGCTCCAGCAGTTATTTGTAGTACAGCACTCAAGCGGTCTCCTTCNTCAGAGAGCATATTGCGGAATTCGATATTTTCCAAAAGGTCGAAAGCCTCAGTAAAGTTTTTATCCACTTCCTCCTCCGAAACTTCACCGGCTTTTTGAAATTCAATTAAAACCTCTAAATCTTGCTGTTTTGACCTTAAGGTTTCATAATCCTCAACCCATTTTTTTAAGTTTCTAATTTCTCGCATTAATAACTCTGCTTTTTGGGCATCATCCCAAAAATTTGGTGCAAGCGTTTTTTCCTCTAGATTGGAAATTTCTGTTTTTTTGACATCAATGTCAAAGATACCTTCTTAAAGCACCAAGGCGATCAATAAGTTCCTTTTCCTTTTCGAAACTAACCATATNATTTTTTTGTAAAAATAAATAAAAGATGGCCTTAAATTTAATTTATTTACTTGTAAAATATTTTTAATTTTANAAANNGTATATNTAANTCTCATCGTGAAAAGAAGAGCACTTTTTTTTNATTTNATCTTCTCTACTCTTTNATTATTCTTAGGCTGTAATTCAAAATCAAAAAAAATGTCANTGGAAAACCTGTCACCCCCAATTGCAGANATAATTCCCTACTATCATAAAATTCATGGCCACGTTAGAGTGGATAATTATTATTGGATGAAGGATCGAGGTAATCCAGAGGTGATTGATTACCTAGATCGTGAAAACGATTACTATCAAAAAAATACCGCTCATACAATTCCTTTACAAGAGGAGTTGTTTAAAGAAATGAGAGGACGCATTAAAGAGGATGATAATTCTGTCCCATATTTTTTTAATGGTTATTGGTACATTACCCGATTTGAAGAAAACAAAGATTATCCCATTTACACGCGAAAAAAAGAAAACTTGACTGCTGAAGAGGAAATTCTTTTTGATTGTAATGAAATGTCAAAAGATCATCAATATTTTCATTTGGTAGGCATGGCTGTAAGCCCAGATAATACAAAGGTCGCTTTTGGTATGGATACTGTTTCAAGGAGACAATATACTATTCAGATTAAAGATTTACTGACAGATAAAATCTTAAATACTAAAATTGAAAACACCACAGGTGGAAGTGTTTGGGCAGCAGACAGCAAATCCCTTTTTTACACCAAAAAAGATCCTCAAACTCTTCGCTCAGGTGCAGTGTATAGTCAAGATATTAGCCAACAGCTAAAGGAAGAACATCTTGTTTATGAAGAGGAGGATGAGACTTTCTCAGTCTATGTAAGTAAATCTAAATCTCAAGAGTACCTTATAATATCATCTTTTAGTACTTTAACTAGTGAGCATCGATTTGTAAAATCAAACAGTCCAAATGATGGATTTAAGATTTTCCAAAAGAGAATAACAGGTTTGGAATATAGTCTGGATCATTTTGGTGCCCATTTTTATATTCATACTAATTATGATGGTGCAAAGAACTTCAAGGTTATGAAAACTTCTGTTGATAAAACAACTATTGAATATTGGGAAGACCTTCTCTCCCATCGTGAGGAAACACTAATTGAGGATTTTGATTTATTTGAAAAATATTGGGTTGTTAATGAGCGAGAAAATGGTTTGTCCAAGCTTAGAGTTATCCATTGGGACGGAACTTCTGACCACTCACTAACTATGAATGACGAAACCTACACCACTTATATCAGTTATAACCCTGATTTTAAGTCAAAGAGCTTTCGATATGTATATAATTCAATGACGACCCCTACATCAGTAATGGAATTCAATACGGAGAACAAGTTGGCCGTTGCCCTTAAAACTCAAGAGGTATTGGGAGGAAAATTTAATAAGGAAAATTACAAATCTCAGAGGCTTTGGGCCGAAGCAAGTGATGGAAAAAAAATTCCGATTTCACTAGTTTATCATAAAGATACCGAACTAAGTTCTGACACACCGATTCTCCAATATGCTTACGGATCTTATGGAAATACGATTGATCCTTCATTTTCTTCTACACGTTTGAGTCTTTTAGACCGTGGTTTTGCGTATGCCATTTCCCATATTAGAGGAGGGGAGTACTTAGGACGTAATTGGTATGAAGACGGAAAACTACTCAACAAAAGGAATACTTTCCAAGATTTTGTGGATTGCTCAAATTTTTTAATTGAAAAAGAATACACTTCTGCTAATCACTTGTATGCCTATGGGGGGTCTGCTGGCGGGTTGTTGATGGGAGCTGTAATAAATATGGCACCCGAATTATATAACGGAGTTATTGCTGCTGTTCCATTTGTTGACGTTGTCACTACTATGCTAGATGAGTCAATTCCTTTGACAACCTCTGAGTTTGACGAATGGGGGAACCCAAACGACAAAGAATATTACGATTATATGCTATCCTATTCCCCTTATGATCAAGTTAAACCAATGGATTATCCTAATTTACTAGTTACTTCAGGTTTTCACGATTCTCAAGTGCAATATTTTGAGCCTACCAAATGGGTAGCGAAAATGAGGTCGATGAAAACAGACAGAAATTTTCTTTTTTTAGACACTAACATGAAAGCAGGACATAGTGGTTCTTCTGGTCGGTTTGATGGATTGAAAGAGTTAGCAAAAAAATTTGCGTTTTTAATTGATCTTGAGCAAAAATAGTCTTTAAAAAAAGTATTATTTTTATACCTAGAATGATAAAATGAAATCAAAGTCTGAATGAAGGTCCAACCTAATATCTTATCTCTTATTGGAGACACTCCCCTTATCCGTTTAGAAAAAATTGTAGCTGGCTTTGATGGTAATTTTTTCTCAAAGTTAGAGGCATTTAACCCAGGTCATTCAAACAAAGATCGAATTGCGCTTCACATAATTCAAGAAGCCGAAAAAAAAGGTTTTCTCTCTCCGGGCGATACCATTATTGAGACCACCTCAGGAAACACTGGCTTTAGCTTAGCTATGGTCTCGTTGATTAAAGGATATAAATGTATTTTGGCGGTTAGTTCCAAGTCCTCCAAAGATAAAATNGATATGCTTCACGCGATGGGAGCAAAGGTTTATGTTTGCCCTGCAAATGTATCAGCTGAAGATCCAAGATCTTACTATCAGGTTGCCAAAAAATTACATGCTAAGATTAAAGATTCAGTATATATTAATCAGTACTTTAATGAATTGAATATTGAGGCACATTACAAATCTACAGGCCCAGAGATTTGGAATCAAACCGAGGGTAAGATTACCCATTTGGTAGCAAGTTCCGGTACAGGAGGGACTATTTCAGGCTGTGCTAAATATCTAAAGAAACAAAATCCTGCAATAGAAATCATTGGAGTTGATGCTTATGGGTCCGTACTTAAAAAATATCATGAGACTAGAGAGCTAGATACTAATGAAATTTATCCCTACCGAATCGAGGGCTTAGGTAAAAACTTGATTCCTACAGCAACAGATTTTGATTCAATTGACACTTTTATCAAGGTTACTGACGAGGATAGTGCCCATACTGCTAGGGAGGTCACTAGAAGTGAAGGTTTATTTGTCGGTTATACTTCAGGGGCTGCAATGCAAGCCGTAAAGCAACTTAACAAACTAGGTCATTTTAATAAAAATAGTGTAGTAGTAATTATCTTCCCAGACCACGGATCTCGTTATATGAGTAAGATCTACAGTGATACTTGGATGATTGAGCAAGGATTTTTTGATACTGAAAATGAAGAAGTCTTAAATAAAATTGAATACATATAATCAGGATTAATGATGAGAGATTTATTTGACAGATTTTACGAAAATAAAGGGCCACTTGGAAAATGGGCCAAATATGCTGAGGGCTATTTTGTATTTCCCAAATTGGAGGGCCCTATTAATAACCGAATGTTTTTTAAAGGAAAAGAAGTCATTACTTGGAGTGTCAATGACTACTTGGGACTGGCTAATCACCCAGAAGTTAGAAAAGTTGATGCAGAAGCTGCCTCTGAATTCGGTTCTGCATACCCGATGGGTGCTAGAATGATGTCTGGCCACACTAGCCTGCACGAACAACTAGAGTGTGAACTTGCTGAATTTGTCAATAAAGAATCTGCTTATATACTAAACTTTGGCTATCAAGGTATTTTGTCAACCGTAGATACTTTGGTGGGAAAAGATGACGTAATCGTTTATGATGTTGATGCTCATGCATGTGTTGTTGATGGTGTAAGACTTCATTTGGGAAAACGCTTTACCTACAAGCACAACGATATTGTAAGCTTAGAGAAAAATCTTCAAAGAGCCCAAAAAGTGGCTAATCAAACCGGTGGTGGTATTTTGGTTATTTCTGAGGGTGTATTTGGTATGCGTGGAGAGCAAGGAAGGCTTAAAGAAATTGTTGCTCTAAAATCAAAATATAACTTCAGGTTTCTTGTCGACGACGCTCACGGTTTTGGAACTTTAGGTGAAAACGGTTCTGGTGCAGGAGTAGAGCAGGGGGTTCAAGACGATATAGATGTTTATTTTGCCACCTTTGCCAAATCAATGGCCTCAACAGGTGCATTTATAGCTGCTGACAAAGAAATAATTGACTACCTAAGGTATAACATGCGTTCTCAAATGTTTGCTAAATCTCTACAAATGCAGTTGGTTAAAGGAGTATTAAAGCGTTTGGATATGCTAAGAAATCAACCAGAGTTTAAGGCGAAATTATGGGAAAACGTACATGCCCTACAAAATGGCCTAAAAGCCAACGGCTTTGATATAGGTAATACCCAAAGCTGTGTTACGCCAGTTTATCTTGAGGGTACAATCCCTGAGGCAATGACTCTGGTGAAGGACTTAAGAGAGAATTACGGGATTTTCTGTTCAATAGTAGTATATCCTGTCATACCAAAAGGAATTATTCTTTTACGATTGATTCCAACTGCTTCACATACATTGGATGACGTCAAAGAGACTCTTGAGGCGTTTGCCAGCATTAGGGACAAACTAGAGAAAGGAATTTATAAGCGTTCTTCTGATGCACTTATGGCATCAGTCAAATGATTATCTAATTATTCATTTAACATTACGGGCATTACCAACATTGTAATATCCTCTCCTTCCTCTATGTGATCAAGAGGGGCAATGATTCCTGCTCGATTAGGAAGGGACATGGACAGCTTAATCTGGTCACAGCTTAAATTGTTTAGCATTTCAATCAAAAACCTTGAGTTGAATCCGATTTGAAGATCATCTCCCTGATAGTCACAATTTAATCGTTCTTCTGCCTTGTTACTATAGTCAAAATCCTCAGCTGAAACATGAAGCTCGGCCCCCGCCATTTTTAACCTCACCTGATGGGTAGTTTTGTTGGAGAAAATACTCACCCTCCGGACAGAATTGAGGAAATCAGCCCGCCCAATTTGCATTACGTTGGGGTTTTCTTTTGGAATTACTGCTTCGTAATTTGGATATTTACCCTCGACCAAACGGCAGGTCAAACATACATTTCCAAATTTAAACTCAGCATTGGTCTCGTTGTATTCAATCATTAAATCATTATCTATGCCTTGCAAGATACTTTTCAATAACTGCAAGGGCTTTTTGGGCATAATAAACTCCGCATTACTTTCAGCTTCAAGATCTTTTCGAGTATATTTAACTAATTTGTGAGCATCCGTTGCAACAAATGTAAGCTCAGTTGTTGTAAACTGAAAGAAAACACCACTCATAACGGGCCTGAGATCATCATTCCCGGAGGCAAATAATGTAGCATTAATAGCTGTTGCCATTACTTTACCGTTAATTTTTGTTTGTATAGGGTCTTTAACTTGTACTGCTCTAGGAAAATCCTCTCCATCCAAGTAGGCGACAGCGTATTTTCCATTATTGGCGCTTATTTCTAAAGTGTTTTTTTCAGTTTTAACAAATGTCAACGGTTGTTCGGGAAAGGTTTTAAGTGTATCTAATAATAGCCTTGCAGGAAGAGCAATAATACCACTGTCCTCAGATTCCACATCTAATTTACATGACATTGTTGTTTCTAGATCAGATGCACTCAACAGCAATTGATTACCATTCAAATGAAAAAGAAAATTATCTAAAATTGGAAGGGTATTGGTGGAATTGATTACCCCACCTAATATTTGTAATTCTTTTAGCAATGCCTCGCTTGAAACGATAAATTTCATAGATTTAAATATTATTTTATCTATTTAAAATTATAATTAATGATAATAATAGTAAAATGAAGTTATTAAAAGTTATTGACTATACTTTGCTTTTCTGAATCTAAAAATAATAGCTCCAATCCCACTCAGTAGAATTAGGGGTAATGAAAAAAGTATAATACGCCAACTATTACTTCTTTGAGCAACGGATTCTAAATCAAAAATTGGAAGACTAATTTCTTTGTTTCTAATGTATAACAGTTTGTGATCGTTCATTAAATAGTGAATACTATTTTTTAAAAATGCTTTATTACCGTAGAAATTATTTGTCCATTTATCATAACCCAATTCGAGTGGCTGCCCTTTGTCTAATTGATTTTCAGCTAGTGTACCCTCAGAAAAAATAATCATCTCACTTTCTCCTTTTTCAATGTTGTTATGTAGCTCGAAGGGTTTTATACGATTTTCAAAGGCGGATGATAAAGTGCCAGACAACAAAACCCCTAGTATCTGACTAGGTTGGTTAAAGTAGGAGGGTAAAAGTTTTTCTGAGGCTTCCTTTAAGGATATGCTTATTGGTGTTTGAATTTTTTTAGAGAAATCAGAAGTTCCAACCAAAACCGTTTTTTTGGCAGTACTTTTTAGGGTGTCAATTACTGAAGGGAACTTAAACAATACGTTTGATATACCTTTACCAATAATATGGTTAGTGGCTTGTGCTAATGGGTAATAAGGCCATGGAATTGGCAGGTATTGGGCTTGATTATGAACTCCAGTCGCCAAAACTATAGGGGCACAGTAAAGGTCTTTTACCAGGTTTTTTTCTAATCTAAAACCGTATTTAAAAAATGCATTGGCTATATTGAGTTCATTTCCTGAAGCAACCGTACTACCTTGTTGATTGAATAAGCTATCGCGGTTCACAGCAATGGGATTAATCATCCATAGTTGTTTCCCTCCATTCATTAAGTGTTGATCTAAGAGATATTTTTCTTGTTTTGAAAAAGAATTTTTCGGATTAGAGACAACTAATAACTCAAACCTTTTTAAGTTATCCAATGTTTTAATTGGATCATTTTCTAGGGCTTTTAAATCAAATGATGCAAGTTGATAGTATGGTTGGAGACTTTTTAATAAATCTGCAATTTTGGCATCCTCTGAAGTAGCGTGTGAGGTTAGTAAAGCCAATGCTTTCTTTTGCTTTCGATTTATTTTAATGAAAGCATCAAAGAATTTAAATTCAATTTGAGCAACTGAGCGATTCATTTTTTCTTGATGACTATCGCCAAGGTTATATGTTATTAGTGGTATTCTTAGAGTTTTATTTCCGTCATTAACAATGGCCCACGGAAAAACAACCCTTTGCTCTATTGCTTGAATGTTTTCAGACCTAACATATTCTGGGCTAATTCCAAATTTATTCATCTCATCAATCAGTACAGCTGAGTTGGAAGCACCCTCAAAAGGGTCAATATACTCGATTGAAATTTTGTCGGTATGTGTCTGCATATTTTTAAAAAGCACTTTAATCTCCCTTAGTAAGCGCAGGTACTCTGCAGGGAGTTTTCCGCTTAAAAAAACATCAATCCTGAGTGGCTTTTCTATATTTACTAATGATTCTATTGTGGAGGAGTTCAGAGTATATCTTTGATCTTGGGTAAGATCAAGTCTAAGATCAATCCACTGCGCTGTAATTACAAATATTAGTGGGAAAAATAAATTTCTTAACAAGCTTAATCTCTTTTTCACCACCCTTTGTTTTTGATTTTAAATAACATTTGATGACTTAGATAAAGTAAAACATAGTTAAAAGCAATAAAATAAGTTAGATCTTTGATAGAAATCACTCCTTGACAGAGGCTCAAATAATGCTCAAAAAATCCAAGCTGATTAAAAAAATAATTAGTTTTAGCGTCAACCATCAAATCTGCAATACCTTTCCATAAAAAAAACTGAATAAAACATATCAAAAGAGATAGCATAAATGCGGAGACTTGGTTTTTGGTCAACAAGGAGCCGAGTATTCCAATAGCTACAAAAACACTACTTACCGAGATTAACCCAAGATAACCGCTAAAGGCACTTCCCCAATCCAAGGGGGTATTGTTCAGTTTTAAGTCGTTAACTGCAAAAAAATATACCAAAGTCGGTAGAAAAGCAATCATTACTAATAACATGCACCCAAGATATTTTCCCAAAATAATTTTCCAAAGGCTTATGGGCTTAGTCAATAATAACTCTAGCGTTCCCGTTCTTCTTTCTTCGGAAAAACTTCGCATACACAATGCTGGAATCAAAAACATTAAGAGCCATGGTGTTAAAACAAAGAAACTGTTTAAATCCGCAAAACCTGCGTTAAGTATATTGAAATCTGTATCGAAAAACCACAGAAATAGTGTGCTGACTGTAAGATAAATTCCAGAAGTGAGGTAACCAATTCCACTACTAAAAAAAATAAACAACTCTCTTTTGGCGATTACCCACATAACTATTCAAACTTTACTGTTACAGAATCCCGATATTCTAATCCAAATAGGGAAGAAGCACTTCCTACGGATTGTGGGTTACTTTTATAAATTGCTAATTCAAGATGATCGGCATCATTAAACAAGGCTATTTTTTTACCCTCCTCATTTCGTTTTCCCTTGGGAATATTGAAATCTATTGCACCTGAGTATGTTTCGAATACTTTCCTGAACTTTACATTTCGGGCAAAAATTATAAAACCTCTGGATTTTCTAACCTCATTGAAGAGCTTTCGAGTGATATTGGTAATTACATTTCCATAATTATCTACATAAATCACACTGCCCACAACTTGATCTCCAGTAGCATTAATTACTGGTCGTAGTTCGACTAATTCTCGTATTTTATCTGTTTTTTTTCCAATCACATCCAAAGTTCCACTTCTAGATAGATGCGCAGCTACTTTAATAAAGGCATCGAGGACGGGAAAAACAATTGAGCTCTGATCGTGAATATTTATCGTTACTATTTTATCTGCTTTAAGTTTCCCCTTTATCATCGAGAAAATACCATTGTCAGCTCCAATAAAATAATGACCGTCAAAAGACATAGCTAAATGATCATTTTCAGGGGTTTTTTCAGACTCAACACCGATAATATGGATAGAACCTTCAGGAAAGGTCTTGTAAGCATTTTTTAGAATATAGGCAGCTTGAGTAACTTTGTAGGGCTCTATCTGGTGGCTAATATCAATTATTTGGGGTTTATAAACCGTACTAATTATCGCTCCTTTTACTGCAGCCAAAGCGTAATCTTTATTTCCAAAATCAGTAATTAAAGTTACTACGGGCATAAGAGTATAGTGCTAATATTTTTTTAAATTTGAATTAAAACTATTCGTGAACAAAATTAGATTATTTTAATTGACTATCCTTTGAACGAAATAAAAATTGAACTTTCTGAGGTAGATCCTCAAGACTTTTTTGGACATCAAAATATTCATATTGAAAAGTTAGGGGATTATTTCCCAAAACTTAAAATAGTAGCTAGAGGGACTAACATAAGAGCATATGGAGAACAACCATTATTGAAAGAGTTTGAAAAACGTGTTAATATGTTAATGACTCACTTTGGTAAGTTTAATAAATTAAATGAGGAGATTATTGATCGTATAGTTATGTCTAATGACCTAGGGGACTTTAATCCTTCCTATGATAAAGAGAGCTTTATTCTTCACGGAGTTGGAGGAAAAATAATTAAAGCCCAGTCTCATAACCAACAAAGGCTTGTAGCACTTGCAAAAAAAAATGACATGATTTTTGCAATTGGTCCTGCAGGTACAGGNAAGACATATACTGGTGTTGCCNTAGCTGTTAAAGCGCTTAAGGATAAACAGGTTAAAAGAATTATTCTGACCCGACCTGCTGTAGAGGCTGGCGAGAACCTCGGTTTCCTTCCTGGCGACCTCAAAGAAAAGTTAGATCCGTATATGCAACCATTATACGATGCTTTAAGAGATATGATAAAACAAGAGAAACTATATAGTCACATAGAAAATGGAACGATACAAATTGCACCACTAGCGTTTATGCGAGGAAGGACTTTGGATAATGCATTTGTGATATTGGATGAAGCACAAAACACTACCCATTCCCAAATGAAGATGTTTTTGACCCGGATGGGTAGGAATGCGAAATTTATGGTTACTGGTGATCCAGGACAGATTGACTTACCCCGACGAGAGATTTCTGGATTAAAGGAAGCACTATTAATTCTCAAAGAAACCAGTGGTATTGGAATAGTTAAATTAGATGAGAATGATGTTATCCGTCATAGTTTGGTCAAAAAAGTTATAGATGCATATAAACGAATTGAGCATAATAATTAGGTAATCAATGACTACAATCACAAGACCAAATTTTCAATTTCCAGGACAATTATCTAATTATACAGGAAAAGTTCGAGAGGTTTACGAATTGGAAGAAGATATATTGGTTATGATTGCTACCGACCGTTTATCTGCCTTTGATGTAGTCATGCCTGCGGGAATTCCATATAAAGGCCAAATTCTTAANCAGATTGCTACCCAAATGATGAATGCCACTGCTGATTTAGTTCCCAATTGGCTTGAAGCAACCCCTGACCCAAATGTTGCCATTGGAAGACGCTGTAAACCCTTTAAGATTGAAATGGTGATTCGTGGGTACATGTCTGGTCACGCGGCTAGAGAATACANGGCNGGTAAAAGAATANTTTGTGGTGAAGATATGCCTAGTGGTATGCTTGAAAATGATNCCTTCCCCAATCCTATAATTACTCCATCAACAAAAGCCGATCAGGGTCACGATGAGGATATTTCAAAAGAAGAAATCATTGAAAAGGGTATTGTTAATGAAGCNGATTACCTAAAGCTAGAAAAATATACTCATTCCCTTTTTAATAGAGGAACTGAGATTTCAAAATCGAGGGGCTTAATCTTGGTAGATACCAAATACGAATTTGGAAAGACTAAAGATGGAAACATTGTATTGATAGATGAAATCCACACACCAGATTCTTCACGTTATTTTTATAATGACGGCTATGAAGAAAGGCAAGAAAGAGGTCAGCCTCAAAAACAATTATCNAAAGAGTTTGTTAGACAATGGTTAATTTCTAAAGGTTTTCAAGGAGTAAAGGGTCAGAAAATACCTGTAATGAATGAGGAGTATGTCAAAAGTGTGTCATACAGGTATATAGAGCTGTACGAAAAAATTACAGGTGAAAATTTTATTAAGGCAGATACTTCTTGTATCGAAAAACGTATAGAAAAAAATGTATTAGATTATCTTAATAAATTATAGGATTTTGTTTAAAAATATTGTGCTAAATATTTAATTACCTANGATTAGTGATCTTATTCTAATTTTTTTATTATTTGATCAAATGTTTGATTTACTTTATTAATTTTAATGGGAATAGAATTTATTTTATTAAACCACGTCAATTGGCGTTTGGCATAGCGGCGAGTATTTTTTTTAATTTCTTCAGTTGCTTCTTGAAAGTTTGTTTTCCCTTCAAAATATTCAAACAATTCTTTGTATCCAACGGTTTGTAATGCGTCAAGGCTCTTGTAAGGTAACAATTCTCTAGCTTCTTCTTTCAATCCAATCGAAACCATCTCGTCTACCCTTTGGTTGATGCGCTCATAAAGTTTTTCCCTNGGCATTTGTAAGTATAAAGTTTTACCTTGGAATGGTCTAACAGAACGAGTTTGATTTAAAAAATAGGAATATGGCTTTTGGGCAGTTTCGTAGACCTCAAGAGCACGTATAATTCTTCTTGGGTTTTTTATGTCAACAGTTTTGTAATAATCAGGATCATTTTTCGCCAATTCTAATTGTAAACCTTTTAAACCTGCTTTTTTATAAACTTCCTCCACTTTTTTTATTGCCTTAAGTTTAACTTTGGGGAATTTATCTAGCCCATCCATTAAAGCTTTTGCATACATACCTGAACCACCAACCATTATTACATTATCGTGTTTTTGAAATAATTTTTTAATCAATATCAGTCCTTCTTTTTCAAATTTACCTGCGTTGTAAGGCTGATGAATACTTTTATTTTGGATAAAATGATGTTTTATCTCTTTCTGTTCTTCTTTTGAAGGAACAGCAGTACCTATAAACATTTCCTTATAGAATTGTCGTGCATCACATGATAGAATTTCAGTTTTAAAGTGTTTTGCAAGTAGTATACTTATAGAAGTTTTTCCAACCGCAGTTGGTCCTGCCACATAAATCAATTTTTTACTCGACATCATTAAGAATTTCTCCACATTGGTGACAATATTTGGCATTATCTTTATGCTGNGTGGTCATACAATTAGGACAAGCTTGGGTATTATTTTCTACCATGAATGCCTGCGAGGTAAACTCGGCAGAAACGATTCCGGTGGGAACAGCAATTATTCCATAACCCAAAACCATAATTATTGAGGCGATAAATTGCCCTAGAGGGGTGATGGGAGCTATATCACCATAGCCAACGGTGGTCATAGTTACTATGCACCAATAAATGCTTCTAGGAATACTTGTAAAACCGCTGGTATCATCTTCAACCATATACATTATAGTTCCAAAAATAATACACATTACCACCACACTAAACATAAAAACTAATATTTTGGTCCGACTTTTAGCCAACGCTTTTAAAAGTGAGTTGGACTCACCTACATATCGGGTAAGTTTTAGTATCCTAAACACCCTTAATAATCTTAAGGCTCTNAAGGCTAATAAAGATTGGGTTCCTACAAAAAAAAGCGAAATATATTTAGGCACAGTAGATACAAAATCTATAATACCATATGGACTTAGAATATATTTTAGTGGCTTGTTAACCGAAATAACCCTGAGGAAGTATTCTATAGAAAAAACGATAGTGATTACCCACTCTGAAATGTTCAATAAGTTATGGTGCTTATCGTCTATCCAGTTAATACTTTCAAGAGCGACTAGTATTACACTAGANAGTATAAAGATTAATAAAAGTATATCAAAAACTTTTCCTGCAGGGGTATCTGCCTCATAAATTATTTCATGTAAACGGTGTTTAAATTTCTTAAAATTCAAATCATTCAATTTATGCTAAACATTCAATGGAATTAACCAAAGGTATTAATTTTATAAATTTCTCTTTTTTTATAAAGGAAAGNATTAACTCGTGGCAATCTGAATTATCTTCCATTGCAGTCATTCGGGATAAAATCTTTTCGGGGGTTTTTATTTGGTGGTTTAATTCGAAAAAGCCATAACCCCTATAAACCTGATTTTTAATATAAATAAAGCTGGATTCTCCATTTTTTCTCCCTTTTCCTATTACCAAGCAATTATTGTGAGGGTAATCGCGTTGATGGGCAAGTTTTGCAACCCTTTGATTATAGTCCTTAGCCTTTTCTTTTCCTATACATACTCCATCACATTGGTCATTTTTATAAGCAAAACAAGGACCATTAGTTTCTTTAAGAGAGCTGTTATGATAACATAGTTGATTGTTGGTAATCCACTTTTGGAGAATGTACTTGGCCACCCTAGCATTTTTGAATACATTGATATACACTCTGTCGCTCCTNACTTGTTCCAAAACAAGTTGGTGGTAATCAGTCTCCATATCAATACGAATTCCCATGGGAAAAAGGCGATAACGACCATCTTTATTGATTTTTGGTTGATTTTTTTTTATTTCGTGTTGCTCTTTTAATAATGCAATGAGTTCACTCCCCGTAGTTTCAAAGTTTACCTTATGAAGGTTTTTTTGAATTTTTAATGCTTTTCTGCTGCTTCCCGTTAAGTGGTTTCTCACTCTTTTTTGGATATTATTGCTCTTACCTATGTAAAGTATGTCTCCAACAGTGTTATGCAAGTAATATACCCCAGATGCATTTGGTAATTCTTCAATAATTTTTAAATATTTCGATGGTACGCGCTCTCCGTGTAGAACTTTGATTTGGGATTTTAATATTTTTTTACTGCTGTCTTTCTCTAACAAAANCTCGAAGAGCTTGACTGTAGCCAATGCATCTCCTTGCGCGCGGTGTCTATCGCTAATGGGAATTCCCAAAGAACGAACTAGTTTACCAAGTTTATAGGATTCCATATTAGGTAGTAGTTGCTGAGATAGACTTACGGTACATAGAGAGTTTTTTTCAAAATTATAACCAAGNCTTTTGAATTCAGTTCTTAAGATACGGTAATCGAAGTCAGCGTTATGGGCTACAANTACACAATCTTCCGTNATTTCNATTATTCTTTTTGCAATCTCAAAAAAACGAGGAGCACTTCGGAGCATTTTACTGTTTATACCCGTGAGTTTTTGAACAAATGGTTGGATTTCCCGCTCTGGGTTNACTAAACTAATGAACTGATCGGTTANTTCAAGACCGTTGTGTCGATAGATTGCAATTTCAGTNATTCCCTCTTCATTAAATTTTCCTCCAGTGGTTTCAATATCTAAAATAGCATACATAGATCAATAATTTCTCTCACCGAATATTTTACTACCCACGCGGATCATATTACTACCTTTGGTGATGGCNATTTCATAATCACCACTCATACCCATTGACAGTACTTCAAATTCGCTGTATTGCTTAGCCAATTGGTCATATAGTTCCTTGAGTCCATTAAACTCCTGTTCAATTTGANAGTTATCGTCGGTAAAAGTTGCCATACCCATTAACCCTTTGATTGTTACATTTTCTAATGATTCAGCAGCTATTAAAGCCTCGATGCANTCAATTTTAGAAAGTCCAAATTTGGTGCTTTCATTTGCAATATTAAGCTGTAATAAACAATCAATTACCCTGTTNTTTTTTAATGCTTGTTTGTTGATTTCTTTAAGTAGTTTCAAGCTGTCTACCCCATGGATTAAGGTTACAAAAGGAGCCATATACTTTACCTTATTTGATTGTACATGGCCTATCATGTGCCATTGAATATCTTTGGGTAAAACTTCGTATTTACTAATCATTTCTTGGACTTTGTTTTCACCAAAAATCCTATGACCAGCTTTATAAGCCTCAAAGATAGCTTCGTTGGGTTTGGTTTTTGAAACAGCCACCAATTTGACTTCCTTTGGCAACTGGTCTAAAAGATATAGTAAATTTTCCTTAATATTCATCATTCAAAGGTATTCAAAATGAGTAAGATTTAGTTTAAATTTTAAATCAACAACACCTAGCTGTATGCTTTCATAATCTGATAAGCTAATTTTAAGGCTGCAGTCCCGTTTTCTAAGCTCACCANTGGTACAGTTTTGTTCTCAATCGCATTGGAAAAAGTTTCCAGTTCCTCAAGAATAGCATTGGAATTATCAATGATAGGATTTTCAAAGTAAATTTCTTTTTTTTGACCCTCGGCATTTTGCAATATCATAGCGAAGTCTTCAGGTTTCTCTGGGGCTTCTTTCATTTTGACGATTTCTACTTTTTTTTCTAGAAAATCTACTGATATATATGCGTCTTTTTGAAAAAAACGGGTCTTTCTCATCTTTTTAAGCGAGATTCTNCTGGCAGTAAGATTTGCAACACAACCATTTTCAAACTCAATTCTCGCGTTCGCTATATCTGGTGTATTGCTAATAACTGAAACTCCAGATGCAGAAACAATTTTAACTTTAGATTTAACAATACTCAAAAGAATGTCAATATCATGAATCATTAAGTCTAAGACGACCGGTACATCTGTTCCTCGAGGATTAAACTCCGCNAAACGATGCGATTCAATAAACATGGGATTTGTAACTGCATGACGAGCCGCTTTAAAAGCTGGATTAAAACGTTCAACATGCCCTACTTGCCCTAATACTCCTTGTTCCTTTGCGGCTATTGTTATTTTTTCAGCTTCTGCAACACTATTTGCAATTGGCTTTTCAATAAAAATATGTTTCTTCTTTGCTATNGCTTTAAGTGAAACTTCGTGATGAAATAAAGTTGGAGTTACAATGTCAATCATATCACATGCTTCAATTAACTCTTCTATGGAATCAAAGAGTCTGTACCCTTTTTCANTGCTTAGGACTTTCGCGTTTTTATTGTTGGAATCATAAAAACCAATTAATTTATATCGTTTAGAGGTTTCTAATAAACGCAAATGTATTTTTCCAAGATGACCTGCTCCTATTACACCNGCCTTTATCATTTTAATTTAATTTTTTCAAAAGTAGCATCTTTTTCTGATATTTTTTTTGGAACTGATTACTTTTGTAGNNATGACAGATTCAACAAAGCACAAGGGACAAAGAAGGCAGTTGTTAGTTCAATTGAAAGATAAAGGTATAATAGATAATCGCGTTTTAGCAGCAATTGAAAAAGTCCCAAGGCATTTTTTTATGGATCTAGGGTTGGAAGATTTTGCTTATGTTGATAAAGCCTANCCAATTGGAGCTGATCAAACCATTTCTCAGCCTTACACAGTCGCTTTTCAAACGCAATTATTGAAATTAGAAAAAGGAGACCATGTATTAGAGATTGGAACAGGCTCAGGTTACCAAACTGCTGTACTGATGGCATTTGGAGATATCAAAATTTACACTATTGAGCGACAAAATGAGCTTTTTAAAAAAACCTCANTATTGTTTAAAAAGTTAAGCCTGCGCCCTAAAAAATTTATTTTTGGAGATGGATATAAAGGACTTAAAGAATCTGGCCCTTTCCAAGCCATATTAGTTACTGCTGGAGCACCTAAAGTCCCTAAAGCACTTTTGTCTCAGTTAGCAATCGGTGGTCGATTGGTTATACCGATTGGGGAGAAGGAGCAAACTATGACTCGTTATCTTCGCAAAGGTGAAAAAGATTTTGACAGACAGAGCTTCGGGAAATTTAGATTTGTTCCCATGTTAAAAGATCGAAACTAGTTTTTGTTGAATGACTTCTTGACCCGATCTAAGTCCCTTTTGTTATCGCGATCTTTNATGGTCTCTCTTTTATCATAAAGTTTTTTTCCCTTGGCTAAAGCAATAAGTATTTTGGCAAATCCTTTTTCGTTAATGAAGAGCTTNAGGGGTACAATGGTTAACCCAGTATTTTTAACTTCTTTATTAAGTTTTTTCAACTCTTTTCGATTAAGCAATAGTTTTCTGCTGCCACGAGGTCTATGGTTAAACCGAGTACCAAATGCGTATTCTTCAATGTACATGTTCACGGCAAATAATTCCTCNTTTTCATTGAATTCACAAAAACTTTCAGCAATAGAAGCCTTATTGTTTCGAATAGATTTTATTTCAGTTCCTGTCAATACNATCCCTGCGGTAAATTGATCAAGAATTTCGAATTCAAATCGAGCACGATTATTTTTTATATTGACCGTCTTTTTCACAGATCAAAGTTAAGAACTTATTTTTTTTGTTTTTTTTCNTTTCGAAATACAATTTTATTATCAAAAAAATCTATTATTACCTTACTACTTTTATCAATTTCTCCTCCAAGTATCGATTTACTTAGTAAATTCAGGATATTTTTTTGAATTACGCGCTTAACAGGTCTTCCACCATATTCGGGGTTAAACCCCAGTTTTGCTAGGGCATTTATTGCTTCTTTTGTTACATCTATTTCAAGACCCTCTTTCTTTAATCTTTTAATTAATAAACTTAATTGTAACTCCACAATTAGATTGATTTCAATTGCAGTTAGGGGAGAAAACATTATTACGTCGTCAATTCTATTTATGAATTCGGGTCTAATAGTTAATTTTAGTTGTTCAAGAACAGCCTTTTTTGCTTTACTTTCTGCAATTTCAAAATCTTTGTTATGCATAAAAGATTCTTTAATCTGATNGCTTCCAATGTTACTGGTCATTATAATTATTGTATTTTTAAAATCCACNCTCCGTCCCTTGCTATCTGTTAAATGTCCTTCATCAAGTACTTGAAGTAAAACGTTAAATATGTCAGGATGCGCTTTTTCAATTTCATCTAAAAGAATAACTGAATAAGGTTTCCTTCTTACTGCCTCTGTCAATTGTCCACCTTCTTCATATCCTATATAACCAGGAGGAGCCCCGATTAATCGACTTACCGAATGGCTTTCTTGGTATTCGCTCATATCAATTCGAGAGAGATTATTTTCATTGTCAAATAAAACCTCTGCAAGTGCTTTGGCTAGTTCAGTCTTACCAACTCCGGTAGTTCCAAGAAATAAAAAACTACCAATAGGTTTTTTTTGGTCTTGTAAACCAGTTCGATTTATTCTAATCGCATCAGATACTGCCTCAACTGCATTATCTTGACCAACCATACGTTTATGAATTTCCTTTTCTAAGTTTAAGAAACGGATTTTATCTGATTTTAGCATTCTAGTTACAGGTATTCCGGTCCATCGGGCAACAACTTCTGCTATATCTTCATAATTTACTTCCTCTTTTATCATTGAATCCTTTTTTTGAAAAAGTAATAGATCTTGATGCATATTTTCTTGGATTTCCTGCGCTATTTTGATTTTACCATAACGTAATTCAGCTACGAAAGCATAATCTCCTTCTCTTTCAGCTTTGTCTGCCTGCAATTTATAGTTTTCAATTTCCTCCTTATTTTGCTGAATTTTATCAACTAATTCTTTTTCTTGACTCCAATGTGCAAATAAAGTGTTCCGATCTTCTTTTAAGTTTGAAAGTTCCTTATTCAGCCTAGAGACTTTTTCATTTTCTTTCTCTCTTTTAATAGCAACCACTTCGATTTCAATTTGCCTTATTTTACGATCCAATGAATCAAGCTCCTCAGGCTTTGAGTTGATTTCTATTCTAAGTTTTGATGCGGCTTCATCCATCAGGTCAATTGCTTTATCGGGTAGAAACCTATTAGATATGTAACGATTGGATAGCATTACTGCCCCAATGATGGCTTCATCTTTTATTCTTACCTTATGATGAGCTTCATATTTTTCTTTTATTCCTCTCAAAATAGAGATAGCACTTTCTGTATCAGGTTCGTCCACTCTAACCTTTTGAAATCTTCTTTCCAAAGCCTTATCTTTTTCAAAATATTTTTGGTATTCATCCAAGGTGGTTGCGCCAATGGCNCGAAGCTCTCCTCTTGCAAGAGCAGGTTTTAAAATATTAGCAGCATCCATTGCACCTTGACCACCACCAGCCCCAACCAAAGTATGTATTTCATCTATAAAAAGTAAAATATTTCCATCACTATTTACTACCTCTTTAATGACACTCTTCAAACGTTCTTCAAACTCTCCTTTATATTTTGCTCCAGCAATCAGTGCCCCCATATCAAGTGNAAAAATTTGTTTTTCTTTAAGGTTTTCCGGGACATCTCCATCTATTATCCGATGGGCAAGTCCTTCAGCAATTGCAGTTTTACCAGTTCCTGGCTCTCCAACAAGTATGGGATTATTTTTAGTTCTTCTGGATATTATTTGAAGTAAACGTCTAATCTCTTCATCCCTACCAATGACAGGGTCTAA
Source organism: Flavobacteriaceae bacterium TMED121 (assembly GCA_002171295.2). Classification (GTDB taxonomy): domain Bacteria; phylum Bacteroidota; class Bacteroidia; order Flavobacteriales; family Flavobacteriaceae; genus UBA8316. The sequence goes on along the minus strand of NHFW02000034.1, from coordinate 47,033 downwards.
TTTAGCCTCCTCAGCTANGTTATTTAAATTTCTAGCGTATTTTTCTAAAGAATTATAGTTTTCTTCAGCAGCTGCTGAAGTTATTTTTTCACCTTTCTGTAATTGATTAAGAGTTTCTTTTAAATTTTTTTTTGAGACGCCTTGGTCTTTCAACATTTGACTAATAATACCCTCTGATTCGAATAATGCGGTTAAGAGGTGTTGGGTTGCTACAAACTCATCTTTACAAGCTTTGGAAATATTAACTGCATTAATTAATGTTTTAGAAGCTTTTGGAGATAGAATCAAGTTCCCACCGGATATTTTGGGTAAACTTTTGAGAGAACCATCTGTAANTTTTTTTAACAATGAAAAATTCACTTGTAATTTTTTAAAAACAAAAGGCAAAACATTATTATCTACCTCCATTAGCGCTTTAAAAAGATGTTCATTTTCAATTTGCTGATGGCTAAATTTTTGAGTAAGTTCTTGAGCTTTCTGAACCACCTCTTGCGATTTCAAAGTAAAGTTATTTAAGTTCACGGCGCTTTTTAGCTTGATGTAATCAATATTTATTCCATTGATTTACAACCGACTAATTGTCCCTATTAAACACTTTTTGGCTGACACAATGTCAAGAAATATTATTTGGTTTTAATTGTTGTTTTAAATTTAGTTTCTACGTATTAAACTTATAAACCCATTTGGATTTTAATTGTTTAAAATATTTTGAATTTAATTTGATAATAAATATTTAAGCTTTTATTAAAATATTATTTTTGTTGTTAAAATGATATTTGATGAATGAGCGAGATAAGACTATTTTTGAATTGATAGATTCAGAAAAGGAAAGACAACTAAATGGAATTGAGTTGATTGCCTCCGAAAATTTTACAAGTCCTGCTGTTATGGAAGCTACAGGTTCCATACTTACAAATAAATATGCTGAGGGATATCCAGGAAAACGTTATTACGGGGGGTGTGAAGTAGTAGATCAAATTGAACAGATTGCGATTGATCGTGCTAAGGAGCTTTTTGGCGCAGCATATGCTAATGTGCAGCCTCATTCTGGTTCTCAAGCTAATACAGCTGTATTTCATGCTTTTTTAAAACCAGGTGATAAAATACTAGGCTTTGATTTATCTCATGGTGGCCATTTAACTCATGGATCTCCAGTTAATTTCTCAGGTAGATTATACAAAGCTCATTTCTATGGAGTTGAGAAGGAAACTGGTCGATTAGATTATGAAAATATTTTAAATATAGCCAAGGAGGTTTCTCCTAAAATGATTATAGCAGGTGCCTCAGCCTACTCTCGTGAAATTAATTATTTAAAGTTCCGGGCTATTGCTGATGAGGTAGGAGCTTTCTTGTTAGCAGATATTTCCCACCCATCTGGAATGATTGCTACTGGTTTGCTTAGTGATCCAATTCCCCATTGTCATGTAGTAACAACAACAACCCACAAGACTTTGAGGGGGCCACGCGGTGGTTTGATTTTAATGGGTCATGATTTCGAAAACCCTTTTGGTGAAAAATTAAAAAGTGGTGCTCTCAAGAAAATGTCGAACTTGTTAGATATGGCAGTTTTCCCAGGAAATCAGGGAGGCCCACTAGAACACGTGGTAGCTGCCAAAGCTGTTGCTTTTGGCGAAGCACTTAAACCTTCCTTTAAAAATTACATGCAACAAGTAAAAAAGAATGCTAATGCCATGGCTAAAGCTTTTGTTTCAAAAGATTACCATTTAATATCCGGAGGAACTGATAACCACATGATGCTAATTGATCTCCGTAATAAGAATATTACGGGAAAATTGGCTGAGGAAGCTTTAGTAAAAGCAGAAATTACTGCGAATAAAAATATGGTTCCATTTGATGACAAGTCTCCCTTTGTGACCTCAGGTATCCGATTTGGTGTTGCAGCAATAACCACTCGAGGACTCAAAGAAAGTGATATGATCACAATAGTTGATTTGATTGACCGAGTAATCACTAAACCTGACGATATAGTAAATATTGATAATGTTGTAAAAGAGGTGCACCAACTGATGAGGGGAAGATCTCTTTTTTCAGTTTAGAAAATTGTTATTGATCTCTCCCTTATTATCAATTATTTTGATGATTTTGTCATAGTTTTTTGTTTTTGTAAATTTATATCCAATCATTTTACTTAATATTTGAAAAAGACCTTTCCATTAATTTCTTTTATAGCTTGCTTTGCCTTAGTTTTTGGTATAAAAACTTATATTTCATATATACCTAAAAGTGAAGTATCTGTTTTGGAAAATGAATTTGATGATTCCATTGAAAAAAAAGTTTCATTACCTGAAACTATTAACTATAATTTTGACGTAAAGCCAATTCTTTCAGATAAATGTTATAAGTGCCACGGGCCAGATCCAAATTCAGTTCAAGCAGATTTCAGATTAGATATTAGCGATGATTGGTATCGTAAAAGTATGGAAAATGAGAATAAAAAGATTATTAGTTCAGGCGATCTCTCAAAAAGTGAGTTAGTTGATCGTATAAGATCCTCACGTTCTTCTCATCAAATGCCTCCGCCAGAATCTAATTTAGTCTTGTCTGAGCGTGAAAAGCTAATCATAGAAAAATGGATATCTCAGGGTGCAAAATGGGAACCTCATTGGGCTTATATTTTTCCCTCAGAACCCGAGAAAAAGATTGATTTTAAATGGAATATTGATAAATTTATTTTACATAAGTTAGAAAATAAAGATTTAAATATCTCAAATGAAGCTCCAAAGGAATTACTTTTAAGAAGGCTTTATTTTGATTTAATTGGACTTCCTCCCACCTTAGCTCAAATAAATGAATTCTTACAAGATAAAAGTGATATTGCATATGAGAAAGTAGTTGATAAATTACTTTCCTCTAAGGCNTATGGTGAGCGAATGGCCTCAATNTGGATGGATNTCGCCAGATATGCAGACACGAATGGATATCAAGATGATACGGAACGAACAATGTGGCCCTGGCGTGATTGGGTAATTCATGCCTTTAATAGAAATATGCCTTATGATCAATTTGTAACTTGGCAATTGGCCGGTGACTTATTGCCTAATGCGAATAAAGAACAAATTCTTGCAACTGGATTTAATAGAAACCACATGATCACCCAGGAGGGTGGTGTTATTGAGGAAGAGTATAGGGTTGAATATGTAGCTGACAGGACCGTTACTACGGCTAAGACCTTTTTGGGGCTTACCGTGGAGTGCGCAAGGTGCCATGATCACAAATATGACGAAATAAGTCAAAAAGATTTTTTTAATTTATTTGACTTTTTCAACCGACTTGATGAAGATGGGGTTATTTCCTACACTGACAAGGCTCCAAAACCAAATATCAGACTCGATAGCAATTTGATTAAAGAAGAACTTCCTTTTATTAAAATTCCGGATAGTATCTCTGAGTTAGACCTTATGGTTATGAAAGAGGCTGATAACCTTAGAAAAACTTATTTACTTAATCGAGGAGCATATGATTCTCCTNCAGAAATAGAATTAAATGGAAGTATGCCATCGGCTATTCTACCATTCAATACTAATTTTGAAAAAAATCGACTAGGACTTTCCAAATGGTTATTTGACCCAAACAATCCATTAACTGCAAGGGTAGCAGTCAATCTTCTTTGGCAACAGTTTTTTGGAANTGGTCTAGTATCTACATCTTCTGACTTTGGAAATCAAGGTGCATTACCGACCCATCCTGAATTATTAGACTGGTTATCTATTAAATACATAGAGGAGAGATGGAATACAAAAAAGATGATTAAAAGGATTGTTNTGTCAAAGACATATAAGCAATCAAGCAAACCTACTCCCTTAAAGTTAAAAATAGACCCAAAAAACTATTATCTTTCTTATTTTCCTCGTCAAAAACTAACTGCAGAAATGATTCGCGATAACATCCTAGTAAGTAGTGGATTATTTGTTGACAAAATAGGTGGTCCAAGTGTTAANCCATACCAACCTCCTGGTCTATGGGATGAACTAACAGGAGGGAGTACATCAAATTCCCTTAAACGTTATACAATGTCAACTAATGGCAATCAATATAGAAGAAGTCTTTATACTTATTGGAAGAGAACAGCCCCCCCGCCAGGAATGATTACATTTGACGCCGCAACTCGAGATTATTGTACGGTTGAACGTCAAAAAACAAGTACCCCTCTTCAATCACTCGTTCTACTTAACGACCCACAAGTCCAAGAAGCAGCAAAGTATATGGCTACAAGTTTATTATCTGAAGAATTGAAATCTCANACGGAAAATATTATTCATATCTATCGAAAAATTACCGGAAGATCACCCAAGAAAAAAACCTTAAGTTATTTGATTGATTATATTAAAGAAGTTGAAAAAATACACTTACAAAAAGGGGAATCGTTTGATAACTCTGATGCACAACATAAGGTCTACACCTCACTATCATTATTGATTTATAACCTAGATGAAACTTCACAAAAAAGTTAGGATATGGAGGAANTAAATAAATACTTTTTAAACAACAATCGTCGTCATTTCCTAAAAAATATTGGATTTGGCATAGGAGGTCTTGCACTTGGAAGCATGTTGGATCCTTTTAATTTATCAGACTCAAATGGAATGTCTAAGCTGCATTCAGGATCATTACCATTACCCCATTTTGCTCCCAAGGCTAAAAGAGTTATATATCTTTTTCAAAGTGGTGGACCATCACAGTTAGACTTATTTGATTACAAGCCTTATCTGAATAAATTTCGCGGTATGGATTTGCCAGATTCCATTAGAAAAGGCCAGAGATTGACTGGAATGACTTCAAATCAAAGTAAATTTCCAGTAACAGGTAGTCTTTATGATTTTAAACAATATGGGGAATCTAGGGCATGGGTNAGTANCNTAATGCCNAATGTNTCAAAGATAGTCGACGAATTATGNTTTGTTAAATCTATGCANACGGAAGCNATCAATCACGANCCNGCNATAACTTTTTTCCAAACNGGTTCACAGCAACCAGGNAGNCCAAGTATTGGCTCATGGATGAGTTACGGCTTGGGAAGTCTTAATGATAATTTACCCTCATTTATTGTACTTCTTTCAACTGGGAATGGAAAACCTCAACCACAGCCATTGTATTCAAGACTTTGGGGTAATGGATTTTTAAGCTCTCTTCATCAAGGTGTTCAATTCAGGTCTGGTAAAGACCCAGTTTTATATCTTCAAAACCCTGAAGGTGTTACAAAAGAAGAGCGAAGAAAAATGCTTGATCATCTAGCTGAGATCAATGAGGCTCAGGAAAAATCCTTTGGAGATTCAGAAATTAGTAGTAGGATTTCAAATTATGAAATGGCCTATCGTATGCAGACATCTGTTCCTGATGCAATGGATATAAGCGAAGAGCCAGATCATATTCTACGAATGTATGGTAAGAACTCATACAAACCTGGAACCTATGCTGCAAATTGTTTACTAGCGAGAAGATTAATTGAAAAGGACGTACGTTTTGTTCAATTATATCATACTGGATGGGATCAACATGATAACTTACCATCTCAGATCACACGTCAGGCTGAGGACGTAGATCAAGGGACTGCTGCACTAATTATGGATTTAAAACAAAGAGGTCTTTTGGAGGATACTTTGGTAATTTGGGGTGGAGAGTTTGGAAGAACAAATTACTGTCAAGGAAAATTAACTGACATAGACTATGGGAGAGACCACCATCCACGCTCATTTACCATTTTTATGGCGGGCGGTGGAATCAAACCTGGATTTAGTTACGGTGAAACTGATGATTTTGGATATAATATTGTAAAAAATCCAGTTCATGTTCACGATTTACAGGCGACTATTTTGAATCAGTTTGGAATAGATCATGAAAGAATGACATACAAATTTCAAGGGAGAAGGTTCCGATTAACGGATGTTCATGGAGAGGTGAAAAAAGAATTATTAGATATATAATTTTGTTTTTTGGAAACATTATTTGAAATAGTAAAGTATTTAGGTAAATTCCACCCTTTGGTTTTACATCTCCCAATAGGCTCTTTGTTGATGACCTTTCTATTGGTTGTCATTTCAAAGCTTCAAAAATCTTCTCTTGAGAAAGCAATTCGGATAGGGGTTGATTTTTCATTTTTTGGTGCTCTAACCGCAACAATACTGGGTTATTTCTTATCATTAAATGATACNTATGGTATTGAAAATCTTAAGCCTCACTTATTTGCGGGTCTCATTACCCTGTTTTTAACCTTTAGCTTGTGTATAAGTCATCGATTACAGGGGAAAGAAAATCTTTTTATTAGTTTGTTTGTGATGACTNTTATCGCATTGTCCATTACAGGTCATAAAGGTGCNATGATTACACACGGTGAAGATTACTTAGCTCCTGAAGCTTTTTTTGAAGAGCCACAAATTGAAAAACTCAAAGATAGTATTCATCTTTANGAAAAAGTGGTAAGTGTAATTTTTGAGGATAAGTGTGTTAGCTGCCATAATGNATCCAAAAGCAAAAATAACCTGCGATTAGACAGCTATGATTTGATGATGAGAGGAGGCAATCTTGGAAGTCTATTTGATACNGATCAACCTGANAAAGGTCTTTTAGTCAAATACATTTCATTACCAATGGAGGATAAGCTTCANATGCCTCCAAAAAATAAAGCACAATTATCCGATAATGAAAAGTGGTTACTCAACCATTGGGTTAATTCTGGTGCTTATAGAAAATCTACATATACTAAAATAGATGATGAAGATTTGCTTAAAAATCAGCTTATTTCTTTCTTGGGCCTCGAAAAAAAGGTAAAACAAGCTCGTGGAGATGTATTGGTAAAATTAGTTGCAATGGGCTTTAGAGTTAACCCTAATGCAATTGGAGATAATTTTCTCAAAGCAAAATTCGTTAAAACCAAGTTGAAAAGTGAACACATTAAATTTTTAACCAAAATCAAGCAACAACTTGTTGAATTGGATTTAAGCAATTCAAGCTTTAACGATGAAATGGCATCAACNCTAGTAGATTTTCAAAACTTGAGGGTACTTAGGTTAGATAGAACTGCTATAAGTGATAAAGCATTATCNTATTTGNATGGTANTGANTTNAAAGTTTTAAACATATGTAATACTTCTGTAACATTTAGCGGTGTTTCGTCTTTATTAAAATTNACAAAACTCAAAAAAGTATATGCTTGGAATACAGCCATTAAAGATGAAGGAAAAACCCAACTTTCAGCTTTNGGCTCAGGTTTAATTAATTTTGGTACATCTAATTTATTTTCAGAAAAACTAAGCCTTAGAGCCCCTGAAGTTAATTCATNTAATAACATATTCGATGACTCTATTTACGTTTCTTTTGAAAAACATCAAGTTAAAAATATTAAAATTCGTTACACAACAGATGGNAGTGAGCCNAANAAAAATTCTACTTTATATATGGATCCAATTAAGCTTNATAATTCATCAATATTAAAAGCTAAATCAATTAAANAGGGTTGGCTAGATAGTGAAACNAATGAGGTGATGTTTTTTAANAATGATAATTATGTGATTGNCTATAAAGTAAAAAGTAAAACAAATGATAANTATACAATTAGTCATAAAGTTGATTTTTCATTTAATGGAAATGAGAGTGTTTTATTTGANAACAAGAAAGGAGCTCGAGTATATAAAGGNACTAGCATNGAAGATGCGANNACTTGGATGGGTTTTGCCAAAAATGATTTTGTAGCAGAGGTAAAGATTAGAGATAGTGAAAAAGTCAATTTTATAACACTCAGTATGTTAGAAAATTTGGACATGAAAGCAATTTTTCCAAAAAGGATTGAGATTTATGGGAAATCAAATGATAGATGGCTACCAATTAATCAATTAGAGATTGATCTTCAAGATCATCCTGACGATCGTAAATCTTATTTTAAAGAATTCACATTAGCTGTTAATCTAGAGGGTTATAATGAAGTCAAGATTGTTGCAGTAAATCACTTTAAGTTTCCCAAAGCCCCAGTTTACGATAGAAAAAGAAAATATTCTTGGATTTTTATTGATGAAGTAATTTTTTGGTAACAATACTTAAAAAGGTGCTTTTTCTTTTAAAAACAAATCTTTAATCTTAGTAGAGACATTTATTGGTTTTCTAGAAGCCAGATTTACACAACACCATTGTGTTCTGCAACTAGCTATTAGTTTAGCGGTTTTATTATTGTAAAATTCTACTATTCTTAGTGATAGGGGTCCTCTAATATTTTTTACATGAGTTTCAATTCTGATTTCATCGTTCAAAAACGCACCTAATCTGTATTCAACTTGATGTGTTCTGACCATCCATACTCCTTCATCTTTTATTATTTCGTTGATTTTTTGCCAATGAGCTTTAGCAATGTCCTGCGCCCAAAGAAGGTATTGAACGTTGTTAACATGGTTGAGATCGTCAAGATGATCTTTAATTACTTTTATAGTTGAAGTATAGCGGTGACTCACTTTTTTGGACTTATTTTAACTTCAAAGAGCTTACTCCAGTTTTTTCCAGTTATAAAAAAGGTTTTTCTTTTCGGGTTATAAGCAATACCATTTAAGACATCCAAATTACTGACTTGTTCTACTCTTTTTTTAAGGCCTGAAAAATCAATAACACCCTCCACTGCACCTTGAGTAGGGTCTATTATAATCCCTACTTCTTTATTGTATTGATAAGTGTTAGCAAATATTTTACCATTCACCCACTCAAGTTCGTTGATCTTATTCAAGGCAGTCTTGTCTGTCATGACTTGTATTTTAGCCACTTCCTTTTGAGTCTTAGAATCGAGAATCCATATTAAGTTGGAACCATCTGATTTATATAATCTTTTTCCATCATTACAAAGTCCCCAACCTTCTTTACTTTTCTGATAATTAAAAGATCGCTCTACTTTTAAATTATCTGGATCATATTGAAAACCAATATTTCCTTGCCAGGTAAGTTGATAAAGTTTATCATTTAAAAATGAAATTCCCTCTGCAAAGTATACCTTATCTAGAGATTTTTTTTCTAGGACTTCTCCAGTTNTAAAATTTACTTTTCTAATACTCGAGTTTCCTCTAAGACCTGTGCTTTCATAGAGTGTATCGCGATAAAACTCTAGCCCTTGTGTGTAAGCCTGCTTATCGTGAGGATATTCATTAATAATAGCGTATGTATATAATTTAGGCTTAATTTCAGACAATAAGGTAATTTGAGTTTTATATTCGATTTTATTGCCCTTATAATATANTGAGGAGGTAAGTAGATGAATACCCAGTTTAAAATTTATTAAAGGAAATCTTTCTGGAATGCGCTTTTTATCTAAGAAATAACAGATTGAGTCAATCGTGTGATTTTTTCTATTGGAGATTTTAATTTGAAGGGTATCACTTTGGATGAATTTCTTGTCTTTTTTAGATACCAAAATATCAAAATCCTTGGAAATATCGGAATTACATTTGAGTAATAGCAATGGAAATAAAAGCAAAAACCAGATTTTCATTGGCTTGTTATTGTTTTAAAAGTGTTTAAAATTAAGAATTTAAAATAATTGCTGAACAATGTAAACGTATTATATTTGTTGTGGGCAAGTCCTGCACAACCAGCTCCTACCGAATCCCCCCAGGGCGGGAACGCAGCAAGGGTAGGTGGTTGTAGCGGTGTGATGTAGNTAGCTTGCCCTTTTTAATCACCCATGACTAAAATAATCCTAATTACGGGAGCATCCTCTGGCCTTGGTAGAGCTACCGCCGACTATTTGGCTANGAAAAACTACAAAGTTTTTGGAACCAGCAGAAATCCAGAGAACTATCCTAAAAACGACAATTTTGAACTTTTACCATTTGATTTAAATCAACCTAAAAGCTCAAAGCTTTTNGTGAAAAAGGTNATGCAGANATATAAAAGAATTGATGTNTTAATCAACAATGCAGGGGTTGGAATTACTGGCGCGATTGAGGAAACTGATATTGCTGCCATGGAGTATANCTTTAAAACTAATTTTTTTGGCCCTTTGGCTTTAATCCAAGAGGTTCTGCCTATAATGCGATCACAAAAATCAGGATTGGTNATTAATATCACTTCTATTGGAGGNTATATGGGATTACCCTTTAGAGGCATCTATTCTTCTGCAAAAGGTGCTTTAGGTACGGNAACAGAAGCCCTGCGAATGGAAGTTAAGCGATTTGGAATTGATGTAGTCACCTTGGCTCCAGGAGATTATGCTACTGATATAGCTTCCCGAAGACATTATTCACCACTAANGGAGNCCTCTCCATACTACGATATCTATAAATTTTCCCTAGACACTATTGACCATCACGTTGATTCTGGAGCTGATCCTGAGGATTTAGCCAAAATTGTATTTAAAATAATCAAAACCAAAAAAAGAAAAGTACACTACAANTCAGGTTCTTTTTTACAGAAGATCTCTATCATACTTAAAAAAATATTACCCGATACCNTTTACGAAAAACTAATAATGAATCACTACAAACTCTAAAACTAACCAAATGAAATTTTTTATAGANACAGCGAATTTAGATCAAATNAAAGAAGCTCAAGACCTAGGTGTATTGGANGGGGTTACCACNAACCCCTCTCTTATGGCCAAAGANGGGATTACAGGGGGTGAGAACATCCTGAAGCATTATATNGATATCTGCGAAGNNGTAGATGGGGATGTCTCGGCTGAAGTTATCTCGGTTGATTTTGAAGGTATGATTAAAGAAGGGGAGGAGTTAGCTTCCTTGCACTCTCAGATCGTTGTTAAAATTCCCATGATTAAAGATGGTATCAAGGCATTAAAATATTTTTCTGATAAGAATATTAAAACCAATTGTACTTTAGTTTTTTCTGCAGGTCAGGCNTTATTGGCAGCCAAAGCTGGAGCAACNTATGTTTCGCCTTTTATCGGTCGACTAGATGATATTTCTNCTGATGGACTAGGATTGATAGATGAAATTCGTTTGATTTATGATAATTACTCTTTTGAAACAGAAATATTAGCTGCCTCTATTCGTCATACAATGCATGTNGTTGACTGTGCAAAATTAGGAGCTGATGTGATGACAGGACCCTTGAGTNCGATTNTAGGTTTGCTAAAGCATCCACTTACTGANATTGGTCTTGANAAGTTTTTGAAGGACTATAAAAAAGGAAATTAGTATTTTCTGAGTAAATTGGAAAATTCNGGGGAGCTAAAATTTCCAAAACCATCAATTATGACCCCTCTTTTGTCCAATACAATAGCACGATTTAAAAGGGAAACAACCCATTGCTTACTCCCCTTCTCAAAATCAATAAATGCTAACTGAGTTTCTGCTGGAATTTCCATCATTTTATGTACTTGAAGAACAATCTCATTAAATGGCTGCAAACAAACACCTTTAAACTGATACTGAGGGAATTGTTTGGAAAGTTTTTTAGCCTTCTGAATAGTGTTTCGGTAGTGTCCCATTTGGGTTTGAGACCAAAAGTAGAGAACGGTNGGTCTTCCATAAAATAAATTACTACTAATCGTATCTAATTTATGATTTTGCAAAGCCAATTCTGGTAATTTTCTTCCTTTGGACATATTATTAATATCGTTGTGGAGACCTAAAACCTCATTAAAATGAGACTTAGAGTTGTTAACCATTAGAAATTGTTTTAGAAATTCATCATGATTTTTCTGATTCTGAAGATTTAATAGCTCCTCAAAAGCCAATGCTCGAGCAAGGTTATTTTTAAGTACAGAACCTGAAATATATTGATTGATTAATTGTAAACGTTTGATGTTGTGAATTGTGGTTTGTTTATTTCTAAAATAGTTTTGGGCGCTGTCCAAGGCTTTTTCACTTAAATAGTTCATCAAATAATTTATATAAGGATCAAAAAAGGCCAGGTCCGTTTCTCCAAAGCTTAGGTATTTTCTATAATCGAAGTAACTCTTGTTTTGTGTTTCATTCCAGTTTGTCCCCCTTAGTAATGCGTAACGTTCTTTTCTTGTTGCGTATGGATATATATACGCTGCCTGTGTTATTTTTTGGGCAATTGGAGTGAGATGGTTGATCGAATCCATTTCAATCCATCGTCTTTTTTTTTGATTGAGTAAGGAATCTATTAAGGATTTAAAATTGACTCCATCTTTAGAATATTTTGAGGATAGAAAGGAATTTTCCTCTTCAAAATATAATAATAAATCCATCATAAAGTTGTTTTTTGCAGCACCTCTTCCAGAATAAACAATGGATTCATTAAAAGATGAAGCATTGATTCTAACCCAGATACTATCTCCTTTTTCCAAAAAAACTGATTTATACTCTGGAATATGTTCTAATTTATAAATTCCAACTTCTAGAGAGTCGTAATATTTAAAAAAGCGGTAGTTTTTATTCAACGACAGGCAATCAATGGTCTTATTGTCTTTATACAAAGTAACAAAGCTTGCCGAGGGGTTAATGATTTGTCCACCAAAGAAAATTCTATTAAATTTTTTATCCGTTTGACAAGATGAAACCCCAATCAGAATAAAAAGGAATAATAACCAAAAAATATTAATATTTTTTTTTAACATATTCATTGCAATTTACATCAACTAATGTTTAAAAAAAAGCTTAGTCTCAAAGAGAAATATTTACTTTTGTCAAACCAATATTAAAGTTATGCTTTCGGTAAACAATCTATCGGTTCAGTTTGGAAAAAGAATTCTTTTTGACGAGGTTAACATCACCTTTTCCCCAGGGAATTGCTACGGGATCATTGGTGCAAATGGCGCTGGTAAATCAACATTTTTAAAGATACTTTCTGGCAAGAAAGAGGCTAATTCAGGGTCTGTTTTTTTAGAGCCAGGTAAACGGATGTCTGTGTTGGAACAAAATCATAATGCCTTTGATAATCACCCTGTTTTGGACACAGTACTTAGGGGGAACCATCCCTTGTTTAAAATTAAAAAACAAATTGATGACCTTTACGCTAAACCCGATTTTTCAGATTCTGATGGAGTAAGGGTAGGGGAGCTACAGATTGAATTCGAAGAAATGGATGGTTGGAATGCTGAGAGTGATGCTGCTTCCTTACTCTCTAATTTGGAAATATCCGAACACTTGCACCACACACTAATGGCAGACCTTGATGGGAAACAAAAGGTTAGGGTATTGCTTGCGCAGTCACTTTTTGGCAGCCCTGATGTATTGATTATGGATGAACCAACCAATGATTTGGATTATGACACCATAATGTGGTTAGAAGGTTTTTTAGCCAATTATGACAACACTGTTATTGTTGTTTCTCACGATCGTCATTTTCTTGATGCTGTTTGCACCCATATTTCTGATATAGATTACGGTAAAATAAATCATTATTCAGGTAATTATACCTTTTGGTATCAATCAAGCCAGTTAGCCTCTAGACAACGCTCACAGCAGAATAAAAAGGCAGAGGAAAAAAAGAAGGAATTACAGGAGTTTATTGCGCGTTTTTCTGCTAATGTTGCCAAATCAAAACAAGCAACTTCGAGAAAGAAAATGATCGACAAACTAAATATAGAAGAAATCAAACCTTCAAGTAGACGTTATCCTGGAATCATTTTTGAACAGGAACGAGAAGCTGGTGATCAAATTTTAAATATTGACGAACTTTCTTATAGTTTGGAAGGTCAAAAGCTTTTTGATAAGCTACATTTTAATATGGCCAAAGGAGATAAAGTTATTGTTTACTCTAAAGACACTCGAGCAATCAATGCTTTTTATGAAATTATCAATGGAAATCTTAAAGCAGATTCAGGAAAATTCGAATGGGGAATTACAACAGCACAAGCTTATTTACCAATCGATAATGGGGATTTTTTCACCTCTAATCTTTCTTTGATCGATTGGCTACGCCAATGGGCATTAACTGAGGAAGAGCGGGAAGAAGTTTATATCCGAGGATTTTTAGGGAAAATGCTATTTGGTGGTGATGAAGCATTAAAAGCTTCCGATGTATTATCAGGAGGGGAGAAGGTAAGATGTATGTTATCTAAAATGATGATGTCTCGTGCTAATGTGTTAATGCTCGATGAACCTACAAATCATTTAGATCTAGAATCCATTACTGCTTTTAATAACGCTCTTAAGAATTTTAAAGGAACTTTACTTTGTTCAACACATGACCACGCTTTTGCACAAACAGTGGGTACACGAATTCTAGAATTAACGCCCAAGGGAATCATTGACCGCTACAGTAGCTTTGATGATTACATGAGTGATCCTAAAGTAAAAGAGCTTCGGGTAAAAATGTACACCCAGATCTAACAACTAGGTTTCCTATGTTATCCCCAGTACTATTTCTTTAAAATATAAATATTAAAGCCATATTGAGGATGAATATCAATTAAACCATAATTTTAAGTGAGATTTACTTTGGTAATTAATGTCAGGTCGTATTTAAAAAGAATGGTGGATACTGAACTGTAATTGGTTTTTACCAGAAAGATTAGTGGTTTGTCTCATCAAACCAAATTGTACTTTTAATCCCTGCTTAATCATATAACCAAATGCACTATACAATCGATTTCGATCTAAAAATTCAACAGTTCTACCCATACCAATGTTACGTTGCCCATTGATGAATAGCTCATTGTAGAAAGCGATATAGGGTGTTTTTGCAACAATCGTTTCTCCTTTAAGAGGGATATTTATAAACAAGTTGTAACGATATCGGGTTCTGGTATTGTGATCATCTACAAAACGCAATTCATAACGAAACCGATGATTTGAGTATATTTTTTTACCGAGTTTAAATGCAAAGGATGTTTCCTGATAAAACCGGTTTTCAGCAAATATTTCGTCCGAAGAACCTTGTGTTCCAGTCGTTATATTAGCATAACCTAAAACCAGTTTTAAAGGGGTATTTTTAGGTTTGTAATTTATTCCACCTCGCAACATAATTTGTTGCAAATCACCTAATATATTAAAGTTACGGTGCTGAATGTCTCCCTGAAACCCCCATTTACTATCGTTAAAGCTTGTATTAAAAACATACATATACCAGGAGCCTAATTCGTCATGGTCATCTTGTGCCTTGGATTGATGAAACATAAACAAAGCCAATCCAAAAAGAATTAATAATATTTCCTTTTTCATTCGGACAAATATAAAAATAAATAAAAAAAACAAACCAATAATACTATCAAGCAACTCCAGAAGTTTATTAAGCCTATTAATATGGTCAGATAAGGTGTTTGATTTTATATGTTTCAGAAATTAGCAAATCTAGCTGATTCACTTAAATTTTTCATATTGTAAAACATAAAACAGATTTAAACTAACTTTTNAGCCAATTAAAGCAAAAAGAATTCAATTTAAAAGGTTAACGCAATTTTGCGGAATATTAAGGTTTAGGACTTGTTGTACCGATTATTCCAGATGGCAGGGTTAAAATTTTTNCCCAAAGCAAATCCATAAAAAAGTACTATGGAAGCTATAGCTTTAAACATAAAAAAATAGAGCATCCAAAAAGTTGATGGAGATGGTGTTTTGGTAAAAATTTGATAAGGTGTTATATATGTTGCAAAAAGACTGACAANCAATACTGNAAAGAGTAGATTCCAAATATTTTTGAAAGGCCACGCCCAAACTTTTCTAGCTGGAGAAAGATCATTTCCCCATTTATGGATTAAATAGTAATAACCATTTCCTANAGGAACAAATAAAAGGGGGTCGTCTGTCTTTTTNAGACGAAAAAGCACNGAAGGNGCCATTATTTTAAAACCTTTTAGAGCGGTTTCATGGGTTTTTTCTAAATCGCATATCTTTTCAATCGCTGAAGNAGGAATATTTCCCTTGAAATACTTTATATCTAAAAACCTTAAGCGGTAATCTATACAAACCTTTCTTATTTGGTCAACGTGGAAGATTTTATGGGGAACCAAGAGATCAAAATCAAATTGATTGATATTGCCTTTATTTGGCTGAAGTAAACTATTAATTAGACTATCAAANTCTTTTGAAGGTTNNTTTTGAGCTACTTTTTCAAGTATTTGATCTATCTGNGTTGGNNGGAAAAGTTTCATCTACATTAATCTTTNTCATTTTTGTAAAATTATGAATAAAAATAGATTTTAACAAAAAACGAAAAGGATTAAAATTTTAACGCAACTTTGCTCCTAACTCACTTTGAAACTGCTGCTGAAGCTTCCCCATGATCTTGTCGATATATTTATCTGTCAATGTTCTTCTTGGGTCTTGGAAGTAAAAACTTACCCCATACGACTTTTTTCCCTTAGGCACATTTTTTCCCTGATAGTAATCAAAAAGTTCGACAGCAGAGAGAATGTTTTTTTCCGTTTTAAAAGCAATTTTCTTCAAGCTATCGAATTGAACCGAGGTATCCACTAATAGTGAAAAATCTCTCTTGGAAATAGGAAATTTTGATACTTCTTTAAATTTTACATCATTATTCTTAGTAAATTCAGCGAGTAAATTAAAGTCAATTTCTGCATAAAGTACTTCTTGATCTATATCAAAAGACTCGAGAANCTGTTTTTTTATAAAACCGAATTCGATTAATAGTTGGCCATTCATGAAATAGGATAATCCTTCTGAAAAAATATCAAGGCTAGTNTTTTTTTCTTCCCATTTTAGCTGGGTGTTTTTTCCAAGTAGTTGATTAATTAGTCCTTTAAAGTAAAAGAAAACCTCTGGTTGTTTAACAATATTCCAATTTTCATTATAAACTTCGCCAGTTAAAGTAAGAGATAGATATTTAGATTCATTGTAAGATCCATTAAATTCCTCATAAGTATTTCCAAGCTCAAATAGTTTAAGGTTTTTAGATTGTCGGTTAACATTAAACTTAACAACCTCTAGTGCACTAGGAAGGATTGAGTTCCTCATTTGTGCAAGCTCTTTTCCCAATGGATTTATAATATTGACANCTTTTTTAGCTTTAAGTTTTGNAGTTAATTCACTGTACTTTGGGGTGGTNATNGAGTTATTTATCATTTCATTAAAACCNAAGCCAACCAACTGATTTGATATTTGTTCATCGACTTGGTGNTGATCATGTGCATGATATGAAGGGATATTACTNCGCATCGAAGATGATATTTCAATATTATTNTATCCATATANCCTTAGTATCTCNTCAATCACATCTGCTGGNCGAGTGACATCTACGCGATAACGAGGTACTTCAATTAGTAAGCCATCTTCATTGGAATGTTTAATACTAATTTCAAGTCCATTTAAGATTTTAGAAATATTTTCTTTAGAAATTTCTTGCCCAATAATTTTATTAATATCATTATATTTTAACATAAATTTTGGTGCTTCGGGAAGCTCATTACTAACATCACGAATCTCTCCTTTNANTGCTCCACCAGCTAGCTTTATAATCATATTTGCGGCATGTTTAAGAGCATATTCGGTAAGATCTGGATCAANTCCTCTTTCGTAGCGNAAAGAAGCATCTGTANTNAGCCCNTGTCGCTTTGCAGATTTTCTTACACTCACTGGATCAAAATAAGCGCTNTCCAAAAATATACTTGTNGTATTTTCATTAACTCCAGAATCTATGCCTCCAAACACTCCAGCAATACATAGTGGTTTATTGTGATCACAGATCATTAAATCTTCAGAATCTAGCTTATATTTCTCACCATCGAGGGTTACAAAAGAAGTGTTTTGGTCAACTGTCTTTACAATAATTCCTTTTTCAATTTTACTTAAATCAAAGGCATGAAGAGGCTGTCCTAGGTCGTGTAAGACAAAATTGGTTATATCTACAACATTATTTTTTGGATTAAGTCCAATAGACTTTAACCGATTTTTTAGCCAATTTGGAGAAGGAACTATTTTTAACCCTGTTATTGCTAATCCAAGATAACGAGGGCATTTGTCGGGAGCTTCAACAGTTACTGAAAAAGTATTTTTTGATCCTTCTGTTTTAAAATTTTCGATTCCAGGTATTGACCACTGGTGAGCAATTTCTTGAAACTGACAAAGGGCTTTTAGGTCTCTTGCTACACCCATGTGGCTCATGGCATCAGCTCGATTAGGTGTTAAACCTATTTCAAATATTTGATCTGAATCTATTTCGAAGACTTCATTGCAAGGAGTACCAATTTTTAAAGCTTTATCTAAAATTAATATACCATCATGTGAAGCCCCAAGTCCTAATTCATCTTGAGCACAGATCATACCAAAACTTTCTTCTCCTCGTATTTTACTTTTTTTTATTTTAAAAGCATCGCCATTCTGATCATAAAGCTCAGTTCCTAAAGTTGCGACAGCAACTTTTTGTCCTTTTGCTATATTGGGAGCGCCACAAACAATTTGTACTTTATCACCACCTAAATCAACTTGAGTTACCTTGAGGCGGTCCGCATTAGGATGCTGAATACAATTCAATACTTTTCCTACAATTACTCCTTTCAGTCCACCTCTAACGGACTCAAATGGTGAGACCCCTTCGACCTCGAGTCCGAGGTCGGTTAGCATCTCCGATATTTGATCATGGGGAAGGTCTACTTTTAGAAATCGTTTAATCCAATTGTAAGATATTTTCATCTGAAATATATAGACTTTTTAATAAAAACATAAAGATAAGAATCTATGATAAATGATCGTTTTTAACTGATGTAATTCCAAATGTTTTTGAAGGCCTTCATTTTGGCAAGCGTTTGTCGCAGCGGTCTATTTTCGGGATCTTCCATTTTTGAGTCCAAACGCAAAAGTTCATAGGCATCATTTCTTGCAGTTTTAAGCCATTGGCTGTCTTTGATAATATCGGCTATTTTTAATTGCAATACCCCGCTTTGTTGCGTACCCATTAAATCGCCAGGTCCTCTAAGTTTTAAATCAACTTCAGCAATTTTAAACCCATCAGTCGATGTGGTCATCGTTTCCATTCGGGTTTTGGCATCCGAACTAAGTTGATGACTGCTCATCAGAATACAAAAGCTTTGATTATTTCCTCTTCCTACACGTCCTCGAAGCTGATGTAACTGAGACAGACCAAAACGTTCGGCACTCTCAATAACCATAGTAGAAGCGTTAGGTACATTTACTCCAACTTCAATAACAGTTGTAGCCACCATGATCTGGGTTTGTTTTTTAATAAATCTATCCATTTCATAATCTTTGTCTTTGACTTTCATCTTTCCATGAACGATACTTATCTGATATTTTGGGGGAGGGAAAGCTCTAGAAATACTTTCATAACCATCCATTAAATCTTTATAATCCATTTTTTCGGACTCTTGTATTAGGGGATAAACGATATAGATTTGTCTTCCTTTTTTGATCTCATCACTAATAAACTTAAATACTTTTAAGCGGTTATTGTCATAATAATGAAGGGTTTTAATTCTTTTTCGACCTGGAGGAAGCTCATCTATTACAGAAATATCTAGGTCACCATACACACTCATGGCAAGCGTTCGAGGTATTGGTGTTGCAGTCATGACCAATACATGTGGTGGTAGAGTATTTTTTCTCCAAAGTTTAGCTCTTTGAGCAACACCAAAGCGATGTTGTTCATCTACGATCGCTAATCCAAGGTTTTTAAATTTAACAGCATCTTCAATTACAGCATGGGTTCCAATTAGAATATCCAAGGTACCGGATTCTAATTTTTCCGCAAGAATTATCCGCTCACTTTTTTTAGTACTGCCAGTTAAAAGGGCTATGGAGATATCAAGCTTACCGATAAGATCTTTGAGGGATTGAAAGTGTTGCTTGGCCAATATTTCAGTTGGAGCCATCAAACAGGATTGAAAATTGTTATCCAAAGCAATAAGCATAATCATTAGAGCAACAATTGTTTTTCCAGACCCTACATCACCTTGAAGTAACCTATTCATCTGTTGACCGCTACCCATATCTTTTCGAATTTCTTTGACAACTTTTTTTTGAGCTTTTGTCAAATCAAAAGGGAGGTTTTGCTCAAAAAAAGTATTGAATTTAGCACCTATTTTTTGAAAAATATAACCTTTAATCTTTTGCTTGTGTTGAAGGTTTTTGATCAATAATTGTAATTGTATAAAAAACAGTTCTTCATATTTTAGCCGATTTAAGGCTGCGGTTAATTTTTCTTGACTCTTAGGGAAATGAATATTTATTAACGCTTCGTTTTTATTGGCGAATTTATATTTATCGATTATTCCCGGGGGTAGCGTTTCAAAAAAAGGAATTTTTAGGGAATTCAGTAATTCCATTATCATTTTAGAAATTACCTTTTGAGAAATTCCTTTGGAAAGAAGTTTTTCCGTGCTAGGGTAGACCGCTTGAAGTGATTTGGAAAAACCTTTATTAAAACTTCCTTCGGTTTCCATTTCAGGGTGAGGCATACTTGGCTTTCCAGCATACCAGCTTAGTCGACCAAAAATAACATAAGGTACATTAGTCTTTAGATTTTTTTTAATCCATTGGTGTCCACGAAACCAGATCAATTCCATTTTTTGGTTGCCATCAGAAAACACTGCTATAAGCCGCTTACCTTTTTTTTGGTTAGTCGTTTTTACACTGATAATTGATCCCTTAAGTTGGACCTCTGAATTATTTTGAGGAAATTCATTGATTTTGTAAAATTTTGATCGATCTATGTAGCGATGAGGAAAAAAATGTAGCAAATCCTGGAAGCTAAAAATATTGAGTTCTTGCTTCAATAAATTTGCGCGGTTAGGACCAACGCCACTTAAGAATTCTATCGGAGTTTGTAACACGTCCATCTTTAAAACGAAAATAATTGATTTAGTAAAGAATTAATTAGATTGTTTAAAACTTCTTTTATTTTGAGACAAGGAGCCCCTATAAAATTAAAGAAGCTGCTTTTTAAGTTTGGATGTTTATAATTATGTAAAGTTTAAGAAATTTAAATGGATTATTGCTTTAATTTTAACTATTNATGTCAAATCCNCTAAAATCATCCTTATCAGAATTAAATGAATCCCAACAGGGGCCAGTTCTTCATCTTGAAGGTCCACTTATGGTTATCGCAGGTGCGGGATCCGGAAAAACCAGAGTGTTGACCTATAGGATTTCAAATCTGATGCTTC
The DNA here is from genome assembly GCA_002171295.2 of Flavobacteriaceae bacterium TMED121. GTDB lineage: Bacteria > Bacteroidota > Bacteroidia > Flavobacteriales > Flavobacteriaceae > UBA8316. The sequence goes on along the minus strand of NHFW02000034.1, from coordinate 26,038 downwards.
ATGGTGTAGATAGCTTTTCTATTTTAGCGCTTACTTTTACCAACAAAGCAGCTCGTGAAATGAAAGCTAGAGTTGCTGAAATAGTTGGAGAGGGGGAGGCCAAAAATCTTTGGATGGGAACATTTCACTCGGTTTTTGCAAGAATATTGAGACAGGAAGCAGATAAGCTTGGTTTTCCTNGAGATTTTACAATCTACGATACCCAAGATAGTGGNCGTTTAATCGCTTCTATCATNAAGGAAATGGNGTTAGACAAGGATATTTATAAATTTAAACAGATTCGAAACCGTATATCGGNNTTTAAGAATAGCTTAATTACAGTTAAGGCTTATTTTAATGATCCTAATTTACAAGAAGCAGATACCATGTCTCGCCGACCAAAAATTGGGGAAATTTACAAGGAGTATGTCGATCGATGTTTTAAGNCAGGAGCGATGGATTTTGATGATTTACTTCTGAAAACAAATGAGTTACTTAATATGCATCCCTCAGTTTTAGCAAAATATCAAGACCGTTTTAAATACATATTGGTCGATGAGTACCAAGATACTAATCACTCCCAATACCTNATCGTGAGAGCCCTTTCAGATAAGTTNCAAAATATTTGTGTGGTTGGCGATGATGCTCAAAGTATTTATGGATTTCGTGGAGCAAACATAAATAATATACTCAATTTTCAAAAAGATTACGATAATGTTAAACTTTACCGATTGGAGCAAAATTATCGTTCTACAAAAAATATTGTCAATGCAGCCAATTCAATTATAAGTCATAATAAAAATAAAATTGATAAGGTGGTTTGGACCTCTAATNAAGAAGGGAGTAAGATAAAAGTCCAGTGCTGTTCAACTGACGCTGATGAGGGCAGGAATGTTGCATCCAGTATTTTTGAAATTAAAATGCAAGAGCAAAGACAAAATAAAGAATTCGCCATTCTCTATAGAACAAATGCTCAGTCTAGATCAATAGAAGACGCTTTGAGAAAGCGTGATATTCCCTACCGCGTTTATGGTGGACTGTCCTTTTACCAAAGAAAAGAAATAAAAGATCTTCTGGCTTATTTAAGGCTATTAGTCAATCACAATGACGAAGAAAGCCTTAAACGNATAATCAATTATCCTGCTAGAGGAATTGGTCAAACTACACTAGACAAACTTATAATTGGGGCTAAAAATAACGATATGTCTTTGTTTGAGACTGTTAAAAATTCTTCTAGNCTNAATTTATCTCTAAATGGAGGTATACTAAAAAAACTGTCAGACTTTTCAAATTTCATTTTGAGCCTTCAGATTGAGAATCAGAAATCCAATGCCTTTGAAATTACCGATTTGGTTGTAAAGAGGACAGGGNTGGTTTTGGAGTTGAAAAAAGANGGTACACCAGAGGGCGTATCTAAGATTGAAAACATTGAGGAATTACTCAATGGTATTCNTGATTTTGTNGAGGGTCAAAAAGAAATTGCTGATACTAATGGAAGTTTAGCGGAGTTTTTGGAGGATATTGCNCTGGCTACTGATTTTGANAATGATAATAATAATGATATTGATCGCGTATCCTTGATGACAGTACATTTNTCTAAAGGATTGGAATTCCCCATAGTATATATAGTCGGTTTGGAGGAAGATCTATTCCCCTCAGCGTTAAGCCTAAATACAAGGAATGAGCTTGAGGAAGAAAGGCGTTTATTTTATGTTGCCCTTACACGTGCGGAGGAAAAGGCATTTATTAGCTATGCATTGACACGTTATCGATGGGGAAAATTAGTGGACGGTGAACCTAGTCGATTTATTGATGAAATGGATGAAGACTTTTTGGATTATGTCGCTCCTAAAGATGGCTATGTATTCAAGCCTATTTTAGATAAAGGAATTTTTGGTGGAGTTACCCGCCCATCAGATAAAAGTGTTTCTACAAAAGGAGGTGTCAAGGTCAATACCATGCCCAGTCAAAAACAATTGGGAAAAATCAGAAAAATAAATTCTGATGAAAAGCCTCCAACAGTCTCAATTGATCCAAAGTTTACGGACCTACAAGAAGGAGTAAATGTTGAACATTTACGATTTGGATATGGAAAAGTAATAAAAATAGAGGGATATGGAAACGATAAGAAAGCACTGATAGACTTTAAGGGTGTAGGTAAAAAAAACTTGTTACTTAGATTTGCCAAATTAAAGATTAAAGTTTGATGGCTAAAATTTTAAATTTTTACAACTCGAGTCCAAACTTAAAACAGCTCAAAGAAGCTGCTAACTTACTTATAAAGGGGGGTTTGATTATTTATCCAACAGATACGGTTTATGCATTGGGATGTTTAATAAACCAACCAAAGACCTTAGAAAAATTAGCCAAATTAAAGGGGTTAAAGTTAGAGAAGGCACCGTTCAGTTTTTTCTTCAAAAATTTTGAAGAAATTTCAAAATACTTAAAACCACTTGATAACACAACGTTTAAACTACTGAAACGCTGTTTGCCAGGTCCTTATACCTTTATTTTGCCAAGTTTAAAATTACCCAAACCGTTNCAAAAGCGAAAATCTATTGGTATCCGTATTTCTAATCACCCTGTTCTTNANGCACTCCTTGATTTTTTACCCGTTCCTTTAATTACTACATCACTTCATGATCAAGATAAAATTATTGATTACACTACAGACCCTGAAATAATTTTTGATCGATGGGAGAGCGATATTGATTTAATGCTGGTAGATGGTTTTGGGGGAAATATTCCCTCTACTGTCATTGATCTGCGTGAGGGCCACCCTTTTCTGGTTCGACAGGGTAAGGGTGATTTAAATTTAATATATAAAAAAACACGCTATTTATAAGCGTGTTTTTTATGAGTAGTTGAAATTTATTTAGATGCTTGATCCATCCCTTGTTGAATTAAATCGTAAAACTGATCTAATTTTGGCAGGACAACAATTCTAGTTCTTCTATTTTTTGCTCTTCCAGTAGCAGTATCATTGTCTGTTAAAGGCATGTAAAAGCTTTTTCCAGATGCAGTCATTCTTTCTGGACTTACATTGAAATCGTTTTGAAGNATTCTAATTACTGAAACAGCGCGCTTGACACTCAAGTCCCAATTGTCTTCGATTCCGTCAATTTTGATTGGAACATTGTCAGTGTGACCTTCAACCATAAATTCTAATTCAGGTTTGTCATTTACAACTTTTGCAACTTTTCCTAAAACCTCCTTAGCTCTTCGGGTAACTGTGTAGCTACCACTTCTGAATAGAAGTTTATCAGAAATTGAAACGTATACGACACCTTTCTCAACATTAATCTCAATGTCATCATCACTCATATTACCTAAGACACCTTTGAGGCTGGTAACAAGAGCAAGGGTTACAGAATCTTTTCTGGTAACTGCGTCTTGCATGTTTTGAATTTTTACATCTTTTTCTTTCATGCTCTCCAAAGACTTCTCAAGATTTTCAGCACCTTTTTGAGAAAGTGTAGTCAGATTACCAATATTATTGATAAGATCCTGATTATTTGCTTGGAGGAAATTAACTCTATCTTGTAGTGANGCCAATCGAGCAACTGCGGCTTCCTTTTCTTCATTACAAGTATTCAATTTAACGGTCGCGCTATCAAGTAGACTTTTGGTATTTTGCTGTAGTGATTCTAATTCAGAAAATTTTTGTTGAGAAACACACGANGCGAGCAATACCCCTGCCATTGTAGCTATTGCAAAGTAATTTTTCATAATTAACTATTGTAGTTTTTTGTTTTACACGCGTAAAAATAATATAAAAACCGAAAAATGCCATTTAAAGGTGCAAGATTTTCTTTTTTTTAGNAAATAAATAACGNANTGGAAGCANTTTTATNTCNTAATATGTACTTATTGANGATTGATTATATCTTTTGNAAGCAATTTTAGTAAAGTTTTTATAAAATGAAAAATGAGCTTTTAAAATTGCTAAAGCATTTTTAAATTCAAGTTTAAATAGAAATAAAAAGAATACTAACCCATCCAACATTATTCTTTCAGAAATTCTTAGAAATCTTTTTTCAGGTAAGTTTTTTAACAAAAGATAAAGATTGTTCCGAAAATTTANGAAAGTTTTTTTTGGCGATAATGATAATGTTCCTCCACCCAAATGGTAAACTTTACTTTTGTAAAGAGAATAAACTTCTAGATTTTTATTAAATGCTCTCCAACAAAGGTCAATCTCTTCCATATGCGCAAAAAAATCCTCATCAAACCCTCCTAAGAAATCAAATTTGGATTTTCTTATGAAAAAACATGCGCCACTGGCCCAAAATATTTTTTTGTCTTCATCATACTGACCAANGTCTTTTTCGATATGTTTAAAAACCCTTCCNCTGCAATATGGATAGCCTAATCGGTCAACAAANCCTCCGGCTGCTCCGGCATATTCAAAATGTTTAGGGTGATTTAAATCCATGATATGGGGCTGGGCAAAAGCGGTTTTTGGATGNGTTTTAAAATGATCCAAAATAGGNGNAAGCCANTTTTCTTTGACCATTACATCATTATTTAATAAGCAAATTAATCCTGCATCAATCTTTTTTAATCCTCGGTTATAACCCCCTGCAAAACCATAGTTTGCATNCAATTGAATTANGTGAACTTCTGGATGATTTTGTTTAATGNAATCCNTAGAGCCATCATCAGANGCATTATCTATTACAAAAAGATTAGCTTCATGACTATTCTTAATGACAGATGGTAAAAAACGTTGAAGTAGTTTTTTTCCATTCCAATTTAAAATTGCAATGGCTACCTTCATTTGACTAATGATTTAAATAAAGGTAAGTCTTTTAGAAAAATATACCTTTTTTGTTTAAAGTCCATTTGGCAATAATAGTGATCTAATCCGTTAGTTATCATTAAGTATTCGCTGTTTAAAGTAAAATTATATTGTGCGATTTGATCGAAAGTTTTTTGAGTAATCGGGACATTAGTTCGCTTGCATTCAACCAGAAGATTGATAGCCCCTTCTTTATTAAAAATCACTATATCATACCTTTTTTCTAGTTTATTAACTTTTAATTTTTTCTCTACTTGTATTAATCCTAAAGGGTAACCTTTTTCATTTATTAAATAATGGATGCAATGTTGCCTCACCCATTCCTCAGGAGTAAGTACAAGCCATTTTTTCCTTACCAGGTCAAAAATAAAGTGTTTATTTTCCCTACTTTTAATGTGTAAACTAAAAACAGGGAAATTCAGCTTTTCCATATCACAAAATTGCATATAATTTTTAAAGATGCGTGAATTTAATGAGTTAATGTCTTCAATAGAAGAGGGAAATTACTTACCTTTTTACTTGCTTTCGGGAGTAGAGCCTTATTTTATTGATCAAATTGAATCCAAAATCACAGATCATTTGCTTGATGAGGCATCAAGATCTTTTGATTATTCCCTTTTTTATGGAAAAGAAGTTGAAGCTTCCCATATTGTAGAAGCAGCAAAACGCTTTCCGATGCTTTCCAGCCATCATCTAGTAGTAGTAAGAGAAGCACAACACCTAGACAAGTATATGGATGTTATTGCAGATTACCTTTCAAATCCTCAACCCACTACTGTATTGGTGCTTTGTTATAAGTATAAAATATTTGACAAGCGAAAAAAACTATATAAAAATGGAAAAAAAATTGGTGTTATATATGACAGCAAGCCATTGTATGACAACCAGTTGGGACCATGGATTTTAGAAAAACTTAAAGCTTCAGGTTTTTCTACTGACAACATTGGATTACAATTACTATGTGAAGCATTAGGTAATGATTTAAATAAAATAGAAAAAGAAATTGATAAGTTAAAGATCGTATTGTCGGAAGGTACAATTGTCTCACCCGATCTCATCCAGAAGCATGTAGGGTTTAGCAAGGATTACAATAATTTTGAACTCTATAAGGCATTAGGTAAAAGAGATTTTAATAAGTGTTGTCAAATCGTTAAATACATGTCTGAAAACTCTAAAAATCATCCTTTGGTTTTAACTATTTCTGGTTTAAATACTTTTTTTAGAAGGGTATTGATATATCACGGTTTAGAAGATAAATCTAAAGCTGCTTCTTCACTCGGAGTTAATCCCTATTTTTTGAAAGATTATCAACATGCTGCTAGTGTTTTTAATTTAAAACAAGCAAGTAAGGGGATTTATTTTACTTTGGAAGCTGATCTAAAAAGTAAAGGAGTTGGAGTAAAATCTGGTAATTACAAAGGTGTCATACAAGACCTTTTAGTTAAGGTTTTTGCTGTTTAGGCTTAAAGTTTTTTGTATCTAGCAGGATTCGTTTCATGCATTATTTCATATATCTCTTCAAAAATATCATCAGCTGAAGGCTTTGAGAAATAGTCGCCATCTTCTCCATAAGCTGGTCTGTGAGGTTTTGCAGAAATTAGTTTAGGTTGAGTATCTAAATAATGATAAATATTTTGATGATCCAAAAGTTGTTGAAGAATATATGCAGAGGCACCACCTGGCATATCTTCATCAATGATCACAATCCTATTTGTTTTGGCGACACTTTGCTTAATCTCACATTTAACATCAAAAGGTAACAAGGTTTGAATGTCAATTACTTCAGCACTTATTTCATATTTCTCTAAATCTTCGGCGACTTGACGAACTATTCTAAGGGTAGACCCGTATGAAATAAGTGTAATATCACTTCCAGATCTAAGCACTTCAATTTCTCCTATGGGTAACGAAAACTCTCCTAAATTGGAGGGCATTTTTTCTTTAATTCTGTATCCATTAAGAGATTCAATAACAACTGCAGGTTGATTCGCTTGAATGAGGGTGTTGTAAAAACCTGCTGCTTGAGTCATATTTCTCGGAACAAGAATATGTATTCCTCTTAAAAGATGAATCATTGCTGCCATCGGTGATCCAGAATGCCAAATGCCCTCTAGGCGGTGTCCCCGCGTTCGAATAATTAATGGAGAAATTTGCCTTCCTTTTGATCTGTAACTTAATGTTGCCAAATCATCACTAAGGATTTGTAAACAATATAATATATAATCAAGGTATTGAATTTCAGCTATAGGCTTAAGTCCTCTTAGAGCCATGCCGATTCCTTGACCTATTATGGTAGCTTCTCTAATACCTGAGTCTGAAACACGGATTTCACCATATTTATTTTGTAATCCCTCCAAACCTTGATTTACTCCCCCTATTTTACCACTATCCTGACCAAAAATAATTAATCGATCTTCTTTATCTAAAAGCTTATCGAAGTTTTCTCTGAGTATAATTCTTCCATCAACCATTTTAGGATCTTGAGAATATTCAGCGTCAACTGATTTTACTTTGTCAACTGAATTAATACCACCACTGTACAAATGTGAAGAGAATTTTTCTTGTAAAAGTTCTTTCGATTTATTAATCCAAGCTTTAAAATCCTCTACGTCTGTAAAACTATTATTCATCAAGATTTTTCGAGTTTTCCTGGCAGCTCCAATAACCTCGTGATAAAATAGCTCAGTTTTTTCATTTAACTCTTTATGAAGAAGTTTTAGTGCAACGTCATTGTTTGTCTTTAACATGAAGTCTTCTAAAAAAACATTAAGTTCTTTTTTAAGCCCTATAATCGGTTTTTGGTAATTATTCCATGCTGATCTCCTAGCAAGTTTAACTTCATTTTTTATTTCACTTTCGATTTCAATGAGATACTTTTCATTACAAAACCCGTTGGATAAAATCCACTCTCGCATTCTTTTATTGCAATCATTTAAATTTTCCCATTCAAGTCGCTCCTTTGATTTATATCGTTCATGCGATCCAGAGGTTGAGTGTCCTAGAGGTTGAGTAAGCTCAGTGACATGAACGATAACGGGTACATGATTTAGTCTAGCTAATTTAGAAGCATAGGAATATATTTTAATTAATTCTGGGTAATCCCAACCATTAACAGTTAATATTTCAAGACCACTTAAATCCCCGTCTTTTTTAAATCCTTCCAGAGCTTTTGAAATACTTTCTTTTGTAGTTTGTTGTTTATTTTTAACCGATATACCATAACCATCATCCCATATACTCATGACAACAGGAATTTGAAGTACTCCGATAGCATTTATAGCTTCAAAAAAAAGCCCTTCACTGGTACCTCCGTTACCGATAGTACCCCAAGCAATTTCATTACCATTTTTGGAGAATTTTTCTGACCCTTTTATATCTAACTTTCTATATATCTTAGAGGCTTGAGCTAAACCTACAAGCCTTGGCATTTGAGCTCCAATAGAAGAGACATCAGAAATATGATTTTTTTGTAAAGTTTGATCAAGCCAATTTCCATTTTTATCAATTAATTGATTTGAAAAATGTCCTACCATCTGTCTTCCCGAAGACATAGGTTCATATTTAGTATCAGGGTGAGCATAAAGAGCCGCAAAATGATCCTCAGGAGTTAAATATCCCTGTGCCATCAAAAAAGTTTGGTCTCTATAATAACCAGATCTAAAATCCCCGTTTTCAAAGAAATGATTCATCGCAATTTGAGGAAGTTCTTTTCCATCTCCGAAGATTCCAAATTTACCCTTTCCGCTTAAAACTTCCCTACGTCCAAGGATACTTGTTTCTCGGCTCAAAACAATTGTGTGGTAGTCTTTGATTACCCTTTTTTTGTAGTCCTCAAAGCTAAAAATTGTTGTTTTTTCTTGGTTTTGAAAATTCATAATAACAACTAAAAATACAACTTTTGAATTGTTTAATCTTGTGAAATGTTAACCAAATATATAAAGTCTAATTATTAAAACCATCTTCTAGAAAATAGACTGATAAACTGTTTTGAGTTTAAGGTTAAAACAAATCTTATTTTTCTTTCGTAGTTCTCTTGATTTATTTCCCAGCCATTTGAGCTTAGAAAAGGAAAATATAATTCAAGATAATCAGGGATTATATTTAAACGAATACCAGAGCCAAAAAATGTATGTACTTTCTCCCTTATGTTTTTAAGAGATCCAATTTCTCCATAAGCTTCAATCCACTTCCATAAACCTAAGGTTATATTAGCTGATAATAAATAATCATTTGCCGTTGCCCTAGAGTGAGTAGATTTGAAACCCCCTTCAGCCATGACAATTTGTTGACTATAGAACCCTCTATCTTCTGATCTTCCAAAATAATTATACCTGAAAAGATAATCTTGAGGACGGTTAAGATTAAAATCAAAGAAATTTGTTTGTCTGCTACTATGATTTAAAAATTTACCGATAAAAAACCTCGCAGTTACTTGACTTCCACTAGGCAATAACCTTCTAATATCGAATTCGAATTCAACTTTTGAGAATTTGTCAGCAAATTGGAAATTCGTGTCGAGGGTCAAGTGTTTGATTGCACCTCGATTAGAATAAAGATGTCTGAGGTTAATGACTTTGTAGTTTGGATTCGCATTAGAATCTTTAGTTTTTTCTCTACGTACATCAAAATAATATATCCCTAATAAATGTCTACTATTGAGTCGAAAATCGTCTGTTCTAAAGTAAAAAGATAGAGCGGGTCTAAAAACTTGGTACCTCAATGCCTCGTCATAATGATAGCTACTAGCAAAAAAATTAAATACTGTAGCATAATTATTTTTGTTTTCATTGTGTATCAATAATGAAAAATTCATTTTACCGACTAAATTTTTATTTACTGATGAGTATTGAGGCATAACTTCAAAAGTAAATTTCTGGGCTAAAATTCCTTTATCGTAAAACTTGGAGCCAAATGAAACTCCATCGTATAGGTTGAAGTTCGCAATAGGATTATAAAATATTTGATTTCTCTTGGATGATTGATAATCTTTTAGAAAATTAAAATGTAGTGGTTTAATATTTAGCGAATTACCCAAGTACTTCCAATTGTTAATCTTATTTTTTTCGGTAAAACGAGTTTCAGGGTTTATGGCAATATAATCTGGATTGTGATTTTTTAAATATACATTACCTTGTTTATAAATATTATTAATCCACTTTTTATCAATAACACTGTCATTTTTAATTTGTGCTAATACAAATGGTAGCTTATTTTTTTTAAATTTTTTAATATTTACAACAAGGCTGTCTTTTGTCTTCTTCACTGATCTTATACTAAGATCTATTGAAGTTCTTTTTGCTAAATAGAAATCATTAAACCAATCTATATCCTTATTTGATTGTTCTTCTAAAATTTCAATCAAATTATTATTTCCTCCCTTCTCAAAATATTCTTTTAATGCAATTCCAAAGTCATCTCCAATATATTTCTCCAAATACCTAAGACCTGTTCCCACGTGATAGGGGGAGCCAAATCGCTCATTAAACTTAACCAGTTCATCTTTTGGCAATAAATCCGATTGCTGAAGATTCGTTTTTTCCATTAGTTCATAATACATGTAAAAACTTTCATTAAATTTTATTTTTGCAATGTTATATGCTTTCATCAATTTAAAGTCTCCAATTCTGCCAATAAATTTTTGTTTGGGATAAAACTTTTCAATGTATTTGATAATCACATAAGTTTGAAGCCCTCCAATTATCCAATGATTTTTTCTTAAATCAAACTTGGTATTTGAATTTAGATAAAAATGAAGATAGGCTTTTAAAAAGGAAATCTCAGCTAAGAAATCTTCACTGAAAGGAGTTAAAAAATCTGGAAGGTCATTTAGTCCAAAAAATGGATTTCTTTCATACATTATTTGCGGTATTATGTACTTTTTATTTTTAACATAAATTAATTTTTCTCCAATAAACTCATAAATCTTGTTTATTGTTTTTTCAGATTCAGTACGATTAATTCGATTAAAAATATCTGTTACGATAATGTTTCCATTGTCAGTATTGAAAGAATTAAAATCTTTCCCGATAGAGGAGTAGAGGGTCAATTCTTTTATATTATTACCAATGAAATATTTTTTTTGATTTTCCTTTTTAACTAATTTTAGATTTAGATCGATATTGACTTGATTTTGATCTGTTATCTCAAGATCGTATTTTGCAGGAATAGGACTTAAGTCATCTAAGTCTAGGTTACTATAGTTTAACCATTTTCCTTTTAGGTTTTGATTTAGAATTATATGCCAATTCCTCAGAAAAATATTTCCCTTTTGGTCATAACCATAACGATTAAATTTTGAATCGGGTATCTTAATAAGATATACTAAGTTTAATTTATATAACTCATCAATTTTTAACGGTTTTTCAAGTATCACTCTTATAATATCGGATTGATTTTCAAGTCGATTCCATTTTAACTTTTTTTCTTGACTACCAATATGATTTATTTTTGAATACCCTAATTTTGATTTTTTTGAGAGGTAAAAGCTTCTATCATATTCTTCTCCAAATCTTTGTGCTAATGGGGTTTTAAAACTAGAATAGGAATTAGACCAATCGGAAAGATAAATAGTGTCTAATGCTTTACTAGTATTGTTTACAAACGAAATATCTTGATTTATACTAAGCGTTTTTTCTCTATGATTATAGTTAACCAACATCTTGTATTCCAAATTACTTTGTGACTTTACAATTTCACAAGTAGCTAAAAAAATAATAGTAATTAAAATCTGTTTTTTAATAATCTAAGTTTTAATGATTATAATCTAACTCTTTAGAAAGAAATTTACCAGTATAACTCTCCTTGATTTTAGTAATTTGCTCAGGTGTGCCTTGGCCAACAACTTCTCCACCATTTTTTCCTCCATTTGGACCGATATCAATTAGGTAGTCTACTGATTTAATAACATCCATATTATGTTCAATCACTAATACTGAATTTCCTTTTTCGATTAAACGGTTTAATACCCCCATAAGAACCCTTACATCTTCAAAATGTAATCCAGTAGTTGGTTCGTCAAGGATATAAAGTGTTTTCCCAGTATCTTTTTTTGATAATTCTGATGCAAGTTTTATTCTTTGTGCCTCACCACCAGAGAGAGTAGTAGAGGATTGCCCTAAAGTAATGTAACCTAGCCCAACATCTTTTATTGTTTTTAACTTTCTGTATATATTGGGGTGACTCTCAAAAAAGGTACATGCTTGATTTACAGTCATGAATAGTACATCAGCAATTGATTTACCCTTAAACCGAATTTCCAATGTTTCTCGATTAAAACGTTTACCGTTACAATTTTCACATTCTACATGAACATTCGGCAAAAAATTCATTTCAATTGTCTTTATTCCTCCTCCTTGGCATTCTTCACATCTTCCACCAACTACATTAAAACTGAATCTACCAGCTTTATATCCTCTAATTTGTGCCTCTGGAGTGAGGGCAAAAAGCTTTCTAATTTCTGCAAAGACTCCACAATAAGTAGCAGGATTGCTCCTGGGTGTTCGGCCGATAGGAGACTGATTTACATCAACAACTTTATCTAGTTCTTTTAGGCCAGTTATAGATTTATATGGCAATGGCTTTGTAACGCCTTCATAAATATAAGAGTTTAATATAGGGTAAAGTGTCTCGTTGATTAGTGATGATTTTCCACTTCCTGAAACTCCTGTTATTCCTACCATTAAACCTAGAGGTATTTTTACATCAATATCTTTAAGATTGTTTCCAATACAACCCTTAAGGATCAAACTTTTTCCATTCCCCAATCTTCTGACTTTAGGTATATGAATTCTCTTCTTATTGTTAAGATATTTGGCTGTTAGGGTGTCTTTCTTTTTTAGAAGAGATGGCGTTCCCTCAGAAATAATTTCACCCCCATTTTTTCCTGCCATCGGACCTATATCTATAATGTGATCGGCTCTTAATATCATATCCTTATCGTGCTCTACGACAATTATGGAATTACCCATATTTCTTAGCACTTCTAATGAGTTAATAAGTTTCTCGTTATCTCTCTGATGTAATCCTATGCTTGGTTCGTCCAAAATATAAAGAACACCAACAAGTTTTGATCCAATTTGTGTAGCCAATCGAATTCGTTGTGCTTCACCACCAGACAATGATTTAGATGATCTACCAAGGCTCAGGTAATTAAGCCCTACATTCAAAAGGAATTCAAGCCTACTCTTAATTTCCTTTATTATTTCTTCAGCTACAATTTTTTCTGAATCTGATAACTTGAAGTTTAATTGATCAATCCAAGAGTATAAATCATCTAAATCCATACTACTAACTTTAGCAATACTTAGATTATCAACTCTAAAGTTTAAAGACTCTTTATTTAATCTCATTCCATTACAAGAAGAACATTTTTTTTCATCCATAAAACCTAATGCCCAGCGCTTAATCCCTGCTGATTCTGAGTTTTCGAACTGGTGTAGAATGAATTTTTCAATACCCTCATATTCAATTTTGTAGTCTCTGGTAATACCTAATGTTTTTGATGGTAAAGAAAACCTTTCATTTCCGCCTCTTAAGATTACTTCAAGTGCTCTTTTTGGTATTTCCTTAATTGGATCTGATAATGAGAAGTTGTAACGTTTTGCAATAACCTCGATTTGTCTGTATCCCCAATTATTTTTCTTTTCGCCAAGGGGTATTATGCCCCCTTTGTCAATAGAAATAGTATCATCGGGAATAATTTTTTCGTGACTAATATCAAATTGATTTCCCAAACCTTTACATCTTTTACACATTCCTTTTGGAGAATTAAACGAAAAGGAATTAGGTTCAGGATGTGAATAGGATATACCTGAGGTTGGACACATCAAATTACGGCTTAAAAATTTTATTTTATTTGTTTCATAATCAATTAACATAATGGAGTCATCTCCATATTGCATTGCTGTTTTTACAGACTCATTAAGTCTCTTTAGATCACCTTTATCTTTATTTATGCGCATCCTGTCAACGACCAATTCAATATCATGAGTTTTGTAACGATCTAAACGCATTCCAGATTTTAAATTTACGATTTCACCATCAATCCTAACCCTTATAAATCCTTGTCTAGCCATCGAGTCGAATAGCTCTCTATAATGTCCTTTCCTCGATCTTATTAATGGAGATAGAATTGTAATTTTTTTGTCAGCATATTCATTAACAATTAGTTCTATTATTTGATCATCACTGTAATTGACCATTTTTTTTTGAGTAATATAACTGTATGCCGATCCAACTCTAGCAAAGAGTAAACGGATGTAGTCATAGAGTTCGGTTACTGTTCCAACCGTTGATCTAGGACTTTTTGATGTTGTTTTTTGTTCAATTGCAATGACTGGAGAAAGTCCATCAATCTTATCCACATCAGGTCTTTCTAAATTCCCTAAAAATTGCCTGACATAAGCCGAAAATGTTTCCATATAACGGCGCTGACCTTCTGCATAAATTGTGTCAAATGCAAGAGATGATTTACCACTTCCAGATAATCCAGTAATTACAACTAGTTTTTCCCTTGGAATCTTTATACTTACATTCTTTAAATTGTGGACTCTTGCGCCCTGAATATCAATAAAGTTATCGTTTATGCTCATAATCAATTTTGCAAAAATAATACTTTAAGACTATTATTCGAACATGAATTTGGCCTTAACTTTTAATTAAATTATTACTGAAATTTCATATGAATTTATAATCAGTTTAAAGGTTTTTTAATTTTGTCTTGTTTTTAAATTTGTGTTAAAAAAATAAATTGAAAAAAGTCAACTAGATTAGTGTTTTAAAACTTTCATTTAATCAATAATTCTTTAGCTAAAATCTTTTTTAGTAACATTTAAGTAATAACTACATTTGTATATGACTTTAATAAAATCAATATCAGGAATAAGAGGAACCATTGGAGGTAAACCTTTTGAGAATTTGACTCCTGTCGATACTGTAATATATATTTCCGCTTTTGCAGGTTGGTTAAAATCAAATATAGACTCTATTCAACCAAAGGTAGTTGTAGGTAGAGACGCTAGAATCTCAGGCCCAATGATCCAATCATTAGTAAATCAGACTCTTGTGGGGTGTGGTATTGAAGTTATTGATTTGGATTTGTCAACTACTCCAACAGTTGAAATATCAGTAATTGAATTAAAAGCACAAGCTGGAATTATGATTTCTGCAAGCCACAACCCAAAAGATTGGAATGCCCTTAAGTTTTTTGATGGAAATGGTGAAATACTCGGCGCTAAATCAGGAGGCGAGATATTAAAAATTGCTGAGGACAGAGACTTTAACTATTCAAGTGTGGATAACTTGGGAAAGGTAATTTGCTTGGATGGAATGATTGAAAGACATGTAGCTAAGATTCTAGAGCTTTCATTGGTCAACGTGAATGCTATCCGGGAAAAAGGATATAAAGTTGTTGTAGATGCTGTAAATTCCACGGGAGGAATTGCAGTTCCTATGCTACTTGACTCCTTGGGCGTTGAAGTTGTAAAATTGTATTGTGAGCCCACTGGATTATTTCCCCATAATCCCGAGCCACTAAAAGAACACCTCTCCGTATTGTCCCAACAGGTAGTAAAAGAAAAAGCTGATTTTGGAATCGTTGTGGATCCAGATGTCGACCGATTGGCATTTGTTGATGAAACTGGAGAGATGTTTGGAGAAGAATACACATTAGTTTCTTGCGCCGATTTTGTCTTAACGCACACTCCAGGTAGTACTGTTTCCAATCTCTCTTCAACAAGAGCTTTGGCTGATGTTACTAGATCCAAAGGTGGACAATATTTTGCTAGTGCAGTTGGAGAATTGAATGTAGTTGAAAAAATGAAAACTGAGAATGCTGTCATTGGTGGAGAAGGAAATGGGGGAATTATTTACCCTGAATTGCATTATGGCCGAGATGCTTTAGTAGGTATCGCTTTATTNTTGAGTTTATTGACTGAAAAAGAAATAAAAGTTTCAAATCTGAAAGCATCNTATCCAGAATACACCATGAGCAAGNCCAAAGTNGTCTTATCTNCTGATGTTGATGTGGATAGACTTTTACAGTTAATGGAAGACAAGTACAAGGATAAAAATCCTATTANTATTGATGGTATTAAAATTGAATTTGAATCCGCTTGGGTACATTTAAGAAAATCAAATACTGAGCCGATCATAAGGGTTTATGCTGAGGCACATAACGAAGAAGCCGCTCAGTCCTTAACAAATAAGTTTATTAAGGAAATTAAAGGATTTTATTAATCTTTAGGAGCTTTATGACGATGTTTGAACCTATTATGGGTCCACAGATACTGTGTGGGATCTTTATAAATGTCCTTTTCTAGCCATTTTGTAAAGATATTTGTTATCTCATATTTTTTTGTTTTTTTGGGATTATCAGTTAATAGTTCAAATTCAGCTTCATAATAACCTCTTTTAATTCGATTGACTCGTGTATAAACTATTGCAAAATTTAATTCACGGGCAATCAATTCAGCACCCATAAAAACAGGTACTTTAACNCCTAAGAATTCTCTCCAATAACTTTTAGGCTTTGGTTTGGGTGATTGATCACTAGCAAACCCATAAAAAGCTAATTCGCCATCAGCGTCTTTTTTCTTCATTGTTTCAATAGCACTGTAGCGAGAAATTAAAAAACAGTTATGTTTTTTTCTAATTTTCTGAACTAATTTATTAAAATATTTATTCATTAGAGGTGTATAAATTCCATATCCTTTTAGAGATAGATGATATCCTAATGAAAGCATCCACTCCCAGCTAGAATAATGGCCTATAATAACAATAACGCTTTGTTTCTTTTCTTCAAACTGCTTAAGGACCTCAATGTTTTTAAAAACAAATCTCTTTTTCATTTCNTTTTCACTCATTTTTAGAGATTTAAATGCCTCTAGAGTAATATCACAAAAGTGAGTGTAAAATTTTTTTTCAATTTGTTTCAGTTTTTTCTTCGATATATCCTTGTATGCGAGCTTAATATTTTGTCTAACAATGTGTTTTCGATACCCCAAAAGATTGTAGATTAAAAATCTGAAAATATTTGAAACTAAATAGAGTATATTAAAAGGNATTGAGGCAAATAGATAGATAAATGGATAAACTAAGATATAGAGAAGTATTTGCAACGATATTTTTTTTCAAAGATACTATATTTGCTTTATGCAAGGACTCCCAACTGTTGTAGTTGTAATTATTATTTCAAATATATTAGCTTCTTCAGCTGGATTTAGAAATCGAACATTTTTTGATAAGTATAAGTTTCAGGTTGCAAAAATAAAGGCAGGCGAGCAAATTAGAATGCTGACCTCGGGCTTTTTACACGTAGATTTNAATCATATACTTTTCAATATGCTTTCGCTTTATTTTTTTGCTGGATACGTGGTGTATAGTCTTGGAGCTGTNAAGTTCTTGGCCATATATTTTNCTAGCCTTTATTTGGGTAACTACGTGTCATTGCGATACCATGAAAACCAAGACGANTATACCGCAGTAGGAGCAAGTGGAGCAGTTTCGGGTATCGTATACAGTGCNGTCCTCTTATATCCTGATATGAAATTAGCCTTTCTGTTTTTCCCTATCCCATTACCTGGTTATGTCATTGCNACATTGTATTTGATATACACTTTGTACGGTATGAAAAGGCAACAAGATAANATAGGGCATACTGCACACTTTGGGGGAGCAATTTCTGGACTTTGCGCTACTATTGCTTTTCAGCCAAGTGTAATAGCTTCTTCNGCCTTTACACTATCAATATTGACAGCTACTATTATAATTGCTGCCTATTTTTTTAAGAAATTAAAATAAAAGAAGCTAGGGTTATTCTTGAAGTAATTTTGNAACTTTTTNATCTAAAGCACTACCTCTTANGTTTTTAGCAATTATTTTTCCATCTTCATCAAGAATAAAACTGGCAGGTATAGCCCTAACTTGATACATTTGTGCAATAGGGTCACTCCAATATTTTAAATTAGAGACATGAGACCAGTTTAATCCATCATCTTCAATAGCTTTCAACCAATTGGGTTTATTGCGATCTAGAGANACACCTACTATAGTTAGCCCTTTATCTTTAAACTTATTGTATGTTNTAACTAAGTTGGGGTTTTCAACCCTGCAAGGTCGGCACCAAGATGCCCAAAAATCTACAATAGTTATTTTACCTAAATTTTCTTTAAGGCTCACGATTTCTCCTTTTGGTCCAGGCCCTTCAAATTCGGGTGCGATTTGCCCAACTTCTGCGGGATCTGGCTTTACATTTATAGCATTGTCAAGATTTTGTCCTGATTTGCTTGTTTTTAAACGATCAGTGAATAAATCAAAAAGAGGCTTAGCTTCTTCGATATTCATTTGATTACTAATTACAAATCGTTCGAGAATCAAAACAGAAATGTATGAATTATTATTTTTTTTGATAAAATTCACTTCGTAATCCCTAACCTGATTCTGAACATCCCTGTATTGTTCTTGTAAGTCTTCTAATAATAGTGAATCCCTGCTAAGNCTAGCCTGNTGTAGGTCCTTCGATATAGCGTTCATTGATGATACAAAAACTTTTGTTTCAGCTTTNTATTCCATAAAATCATCATTGGAAACTGTTCCATAAGCCTTTGAAGAAGTTAAGCTATCCTTGTAAAGACTTACTTTTACTATCCCGGATTCAAGCACAAAAGGAAAGTTTCCATTAATGCCTTGTAAAGACANAAAGTTGACATCTGGTGATAGCGATTCACCTATCATGGCAAAACTACCGGATTTAACTTCAACAGANTCAATTACTTTNGGTTGTTGATTTGAATCTGCTACGATTCTATAAACCATNTCTCCGTCTTTTAAATCAACAGAGCCTNTTACTTTAAATTCNCCATCTNTNGATGAGCAGCTGTAGATAAACAACAATAAAACTATATAAAATGTATTTTTAATCATGTAGCTAAAATATTAAATTATTTTAGTTGANGGAATTAAAATAAATCCATAATAGAAGATTTTAAATAATTCTTCCAGTATTTAAAATATTTTTTGGATCTAATGATTTTTTTAATCTATTCATTAAGTCAATTTCTCCATTTGATCTCGATGTTTTTAAGTAGGCTTTTTTATCAATACCTATTCCATGTTCAGCTGACACTGATCCTAAGTTCTTCCTTAAATTCTCATAAATGATATCATTTATTTTTTTTGTTTTTTCCTCATCATTTTTACTCTTACCAATTATAAAATGAATATTACCATCCGCTAAATGTCCAAAAACAAATATATTTTCTACATATGGTAACTTATTTAGTTTTTTTATTGCAATATTGACCTCATTCTCTATGACTGGTATTGGAAGACTAATATCAAAATGTTGATCATAAGTTGATTTCTTTGCCAAAACGGATACATCCTCTCTCAGGTTCCAAATCATTTTTAACTCCCTTTCGTTCTGTGCTAAAAGAGCATCTTCTATAATATTTTCTTCAATTGCTGAATAAATAAGCTCCGATAGTCTTTTATAGTCATTATCTGGATCGGAGCCTAATAGTTCAATTATAACATAATATGGGAAATTGGTATCTAATAAAGAAGAATATTCCGAAGAGGAATCCCTCATAGTTTTATAAGTTTCTTTCCAAATTAATTCGAATCCTGATAAGCTTCCAGAAAGACCTTTTTGCATAAACTTTAAAAAATTTATAACGTTTTCATAATTTGTTAGACCAGCAATTGCGGAAAATCTAGAACTTGGTTTTTCTTCTAGTTTAAATATTACTTTTGAAATAATTCCCAATGTTCCTTCAGATCCAATAAAAAGTTGTTTGATATCATAACCAGAGTTGTCTTTTGTGATTTTTTTCATAGAAGAAATTATTTCTCCATCAGATAATACTACCTCAATTCCAAGAATTAGATTCCTAGTCATTCCATATCTGATGACTCTTAAACCTCCTGCGTTTGTTGAAACAATTCCGCCAATTTGTGCTGAACCTTTAGCACCAAAATTTAGGGGAAGCATTAAATTTTTTTTATCTACTGCAGATATTGCATCCTCTAAAATTACTCCTGATTGAACTGTAATTGTTCTGCTTTTTTCATCTATTTCCTCAATTTGATTCATCTTATCAAGAGATATAACAAGATCATTTTTTTTTGTTATTGTTGAACCAACTAGATTTGTTAAACCACCCTGTATTACTACTTTCTGGTTATTATAATGGCAAAGCTTCATTATTTCAGATATTTGTTGCGTTGATTTTGGAAAAATTACCGCAAAAGCATTTGTAGGAATATCTGTTTTCCAAATATGATCAAATCTTAATTTTTCTTTTCCATTTGATAATATAGAATCTCTACCAACAATTTTCTCTAACTTATTTATCAATTTTTATTTTATTTTAATATTTTAAGAAATTTTTTAAACATCAAAAGATTGATTTTCGTCTCTCTAATAAGATTTAAATTGATTTAATTTACATTTAAATTATATCTTAAAACCTAATAATAATTATTTTGTTTAAAATATTTAAAAAATATAAAAGGTTTGAGCATTTATTTTTAAGTAAAGTATTTGAGCCAAAAACTTTAAGATCTTTAAAAACTATAGCAGTTGCTGTGGATACTATTAAAGCTTTTGAAAAAGTTAAAAATAATACCCATTCTTCAACAGATAAAAAAATATTGAATTTTCTTGATGAATATAGAGTCGAGTTAAGTAATAATGAAAATAAAATAAATTTTAAAGAAATAGGTAATAATAAAACTTCTAGTGTAGCTGAAATATCATTAAAAGCCGCATCGTCAAAAAAATGGACTTGTTTTTTTTATGAATTATCTAAAATAAAAAATATTAATAATATATTAGAAATTGGAACGAATTTAGGAGTTTCTGGTCAATACTTTCTAAAGGGACTTGACGAAAAAAAAAAATCAAATTTTATTACTATCGAGGGAGTAAAAAAATTGTGTGATATAGCGACAGAACGTTTTAATAGAATAGGTAATAAAAAAAGATTTAAAGTAATTCATGGTTTATATGATGAAAAATTATTAAAATTAAAAAAATCTAATATTAAATTTGATTTGGTATTTATAGATGGTAACCATCGATTTGACGCTACAATAAAATATTTCGAATTATTAAAA
The DNA here is from genome assembly GCA_002171295.2 of Flavobacteriaceae bacterium TMED121. GTDB lineage: Bacteria > Bacteroidota > Bacteroidia > Flavobacteriales > Flavobacteriaceae > UBA8316. The sequence goes on along the minus strand of NHFW02000034.1, from coordinate 5,142 downwards.
AAACAATTTGCTCAAAATGCAATTGTTGTTTTTGATGATATTCATTGGAGTTCTGAGATGACTAATGCATGGCGGAGGATAATGAAAGATGATTCTGTTTATTTAAGTATTGATTTTTTTAAGCTGGGTATAATTATTTTTAATTCAAAACAAAAATCTAATTGTTCTAAAAAATACAATTTATTTTTATCTCACTAATATTGATAAATGTTTACAATTTCTTCTGAGTTTAAACAAATCAAAACTTTCCATTTATATTTGTCTTAATAATTATATAATGTCAGGAAATAAATTTGGAAGCCTATTTCAATTGACCACTTTTGGGGAGTCCCACGGTGAGGCTATAGGAGGGATTATCGAAGGGTGTCCTTCAGGAATAGCATTAGACATGAAAGCTATACAACTTGATTTGAACCGCAGGAAACCTGGTCAATCAGCGATTGTGACTCAACGTAAAGAACCGGATGAAGTAAAATTCTTATCAGGTATTTTTGAAGGAAAAACCACTGGTGTACCAATTGGATTTGCCATTTTTAATACCAATCAAAAATCCCGAGACTACGACCATATCAAGGATCAATATCGACCTTCTCATGCGGATAAGGTATATGATGAGAAATACGGCTTTAGAGATTATCGTGGTGGTGGAAGAAGTTCCGCTAGAGAGACCGCCAGTAGAGTAGTGGCAGGCGCCATTGCCAAGCAGTTTCTTAGAAATATTAAATTTACGGCCTATGTTTCTTCAGTAGGAAAAATCAATTTAGATAAGCCTTACCAAGAACTTGATTTTAGCTATATCGAGAAAAATCCTGTTCGCTGTGCCGACCCTGAAAAAGCCGCTGTGATGGAAAGTTATATTAAACAAATTCGTAAGGAAGGGGATACTGTGGGTGGAATCATTACATGTGTGATCCAAAACATACCATTAGGCCTAGGAGAACCTGTTTTTAATAAGTTACATGCTGAGTTAGGTAAAGCAATGCTTTCTATTAATGCTGTCAAAGGATTTGAATATGGTAGTGGTTTTGAAGGTTCAAAAACAAAAGGAAGCCTCCACAATGACTTATATAATGCAGATGGCACTACCCAAACTAATCGATCGGGTGGTATTCAAGGAGGAATTTCAAACGGTATGGATATTTACTTCAATGTGGCTTTTAAACCTGTAGCTACAATTATGCAGTCCCAAAAAACGATTAATAAAAAAGGAGAGGCTGTTGATATGCAAGGTAAAGGAAGACATGACCCTTGTGTTGTTCCCAGAGCTGTTCCTATTGTTGAGGCCATGTCTGCACTCGTACTTGCGGACTTTACACTTCTTAATCGAACGATTAAAAAATAAACTATGAAAAAGCTGCCGTTGCATTGGAGGATCATGATAGGAATGGTACTCGGTGTTGTTTTTGGTGCTGTTTTCACTCAATTTGAGGGCGGTGACGAGATCATTTCGGATTGGATCAAGCCATTTGGAATCATCTTTATCAATACCCTAAAACTTATCGCTATGCCCTTGATACTTGGCTCCCTAATTAAGGGGGTTTCTGATCTTAAGGACATATCTAAACTCTCACTTATGGGAGGGAAGACGATTGGTATATATCTACTAACCACTATTTTGGCAGTTTCCATTGGGTTATTTATGGTGAACACCATTCGCCCAGGTGATTCTATTGCAGACTCAACCCGTATGGATTTAATTGCTTCTTATGAGTCAGATGCCGCTGAAAAATATGAAGTGGCTCAAAAACAAAAAGAAGCAGGTCCTCTTCAAGCTCTTATAGATTTGGTTCCTGATAATATTTTTAAGGCAACTACTGAAAATGGTAATATGCTTCAGGTTATCTTCTTTGCTTTGTTTTTTGGAATTGGTTTGATTCTTATTACTCCTGATAAAGCCAAGCCAGTCAAAGAGTTTTTCGATGCTTTTAATGAAGTGATTCTTAAATTGATCGATTTGATTATGCTTACAGCACCTTATGGAGTTTTTGCACTTTTAGCCACTTTGATTGTTGAATCACCCAGTTTTGATCTCTTTAAAGCACTGGGCATGTATGCGATTACTTTACTAATCGGCCTGTTATTAATGATAGGCCTTTATACCATGTTTTTACGACTTTATGTAAAAATGGAACCCACTAAGTTTATAAAAGGGATTTCTCCCGCTCAGCTCCTAGCGTTTTCCACTAGTTCTAGTGCGGCTACTTTACCAGTAACAATGGAACGGGTTGAGGAACATTTGGGAGTAGATGAAGAAGTGGCTAGTTTCGTTTTGCCTATTGGCGCCACTATAAACATGGATGGTACCAGTCTTTACCAAGCAGTTGCTGCAGTTTTTATTGCTCAAGCTTTTGGGATGGATTTGTCTTTAGGTACACAGTTAGGGATTATTTTAACGGCGACATTAGCTTCTATTGGGGCAGCTGCGGTTCCAGGCGCAGGGATGGTTATGTTGGTTATTGTATTGGGGCAGGCAGGGATTCCTGAGGCAGGATTAGCCTTGATATTTGCTATTGACCGACCCTTAGATATGTGCAGGACTGTGGTAAATGTTACTGGAGATGCCTCAGTATCGATGATTGTTGCAAAAAGCTTAGGGAAACTTAAAAAAGATACTTTAAGAAAAAAAATGGGATGATCACTATACTAAGGATTATTTTTTTTTAATTCTTATTCTTATATCCTTTTCCTTTCAAATTCATCACTGGTTTTGTTAATAATAAACCTTACTATATCACTACCGTATGAATTAAGATTATTTAAAATAATTTTGTATTTTTCAACTATTCTTTTTCAAGATATTAAACAGATTACTGTTAAGTTAAACATATTTATTTCATGCTTTTATTGGAGTTTTTTTTATAAATGCAGAGCTGGTTTAAAGTTATTTTCAAACTTCGCTTAGAAGAAATTTTAGCATTTATATTGTTGGTTCCAATGCTTTTTTTTCTCTTAATCTATTACGGTGAAGAGGGTTTTAGAGATTCTAATATCGATCGTTTTTTAATAACCGGAGCGGTTTTTTTGCTGTTTTTAGGAATCATTAAGCTTAAGGATTTAAAACTGCTTTTGAATTATAAAATCGGTCGCTTAACAAAAGTAGTTCTTGATTTCTTGAGAGAATCACTTCCATTTGCTTTTTGTATTTCTATCTACACTAACATGCACGATATGGTACATTTAGTAAATCCCAATGATATAGATTTAAGTTTAATGGCTTGGGATGAATATTTATTAGGATTTCAACCAGCGATTTACTTAGAACGATACATCAGCCCCGGCCTAACAGATTTTATGTATTCTTCTTACAGTGCATTTTTGATTTATATTTTGGTTTTCTCTATGTATTTGTATGTTAAAAAAGAAAATACAGTTTTTCGAGAAACACTTGTTTCCGTCATCCTCACTTTTTACATTGGCTATATCGGTTATGTTTTTTTTCCAGCTGTCGGCCCTAAATTTACTATGTCACATATGTTTGAAACTTCATTGATGGGCACTGAAATAACAGATAGACTTTCATTTTTGATGAATTATGAAATTTCTGAATATACAAGACGCGATTGTTTTCCAAGTTTACACAATGGAATTATATTTTTAATTCTACTTTTTGCATTCAAACAGAGTAAAACCTATGCTTTATTTTTCTTGCCATTCGCCATATCTCTTTTTATTTCAACCCTATACCTTCGATACCATTACTTCATAGATATGATTGCAGGCTTTGCACTCGCCGCCATCATTTTCTATTTGGGTCCAAGACTTAACAATTGGTGGGAGGAAAAAAGAGTAAGTAATACCCTTTTATGAAAATTCTTTATAAATTCTAAAAATTAATTTTTTAAAAGTTAATCATCATTAATTAGGTAACTATTTCAATTCATAAAATCAGATTTATTCTGGAAATAAATATCTTAAATTCTGGCTTTTCCTAGTCTAAAAATCTAGAGGCTAAATCTGCTCGCGGCACAGGACAATATTCAAGAGGTTTTCGAAATACAAAACGATTACTTGCGATAAGATCGTAGAAAAAATTTCTAATAAAAGTTGGTAAGAACTTAAAAACTAAAAGTATTTTTCTGACTCCACCAAGTATTTTTATGATTCTAAAGATCGCATTTGACTTTGTGTAAATCCTTTTTTTGTCCTCTAGTAAAACAATCGTATCGACTGACATGAAGTAAGAGGGCAATAGCTCATGTGCCGTTTTTCCTTGGAGTGGGGCAAAAAGAAATTGATGATTCTCATCTCTTTCAAGTAAGTACTGCACCCAATAGTGACAAAAAGGGCAGAGACCATCAAAAAAGACAATACGCTCCATTATTTAACTAATTCGAGTTGATCTATATTCACTTGGGTTGTAAAGATTCCATAATTTACAATAGCTTTCTTCTTTTCAATTGCATCTATACTACCAACAGATTTCCCATCAAATAGCCTGACTTTATCACCTACCTTTAATATTACAATAGATTTAGGTTTTGGTGGGGCTTCTTTCTTGATCTTTTTTTCCTTTCGGATAGTTACCAATTCTTTGGTAACCTCATTTTCTATACTTTTTTTGACTGCTATAGCTTTTTTGGTTTGGGCCGAAGATTTTCTTTTTCGTTTAGAATTCTCGGATTCAATGAGTCGGAGAATTTCCGCTATCATAGGTCTTTTTTTGTTGTTTTTAAAAAACAACTCCGCTAAGTCATTCAATTTATTACCCAAAACAATCATGCGCTGGTTGTGATCGAACAACTCTTGGTAGCTGACAAGTTTTGTCTTAAGTTTTTGATTAAGTTTTTCAAGCCGATCTGATTCGTTTTCAAATTTATTTTCCTTTTCTCGGAGTGATTTACCAGTTTTAGCCATTTGATGCCTTTGTTTTTGTAGTTTGGCAATTGTTGCATCAAACCTGACTTTACCACGTTCTATTTTCTTTTTTGCACGATTAATTAGGTTGAAAGGAATCCCGTTTTTTTGAGCGACCTCAAAAGTAAAAGAGCTACCAGCTTCCCCCAGAATTAATTTAAATACAGGCTCTAAAGTACGATCGTCAAACTGCATATTGGCATTAACCATTGCTGGTTGCTCGTCAGCTAAAAGCTTTAAGTTGGAATAGTGAGTGGTAATCAACCCAAATGAGTTCCTTGCATAAAA
>NHFW02000032.1 GCA_002171295.2 Flavobacteriaceae bacterium TMED121 | reverse complement strand
AGCTTATTAAAGGCTTTATTTTTAACAAATTATAGTTCTCGGGATAACGAGTTGCAAAAATCAAATCGAGTATATATTTTTCAATTTTCTCATCCATGTAGATTTCTCTAACGGTGGCTTGAGCAGTTTCGACCTGTTTTGTAGTCACAACAGCTTTGATTTTTTCTTGTTTATTGTAAAGGTTAGATCTAACTATGATTTGTTCTTCATCAATTTTAGGGTAATCAATCACAGTTTTTAACATAAATCGGTCAACTTGCGCCTCAGGCAACGGATAAGTCCCTTCTTGTTCCACAGGATTTTGTGTGGCCATTACTAAAAAGGGCTTAGGCAGCTTAAAGGTCGTGTCTCCAATAGTTACCTGTTTTTCCTGCATTGCTTCCAATAAAGCAGATTGAACTTTAGCTGGAGCACGATTGATTTCATCAGCTAGGACAAAGTTGGCAAATATGGGTCCTTTTTTGATGGTAAAATCATTCTCTTTAATGTTATAAATCATGGTTCCTACCACATCAGCGGGTAATAGGTCAGGGGTAAACTGAACCCTACTAAAAACACCTTTCACCGATTGACTCAGCGTATTAATAGCAAGCGTTTTAGCCAATCCAGGGACTCCTTCTAATAAGATGTGACCTTGACCAAGCAAACCAATCAATAGACGATCGACCATATTCTTTTGCCCAACTATGACCTTATTAATTTCCATAGTCAATAAATCGAGAAATGCACTTTCCTTTTCAATCTTTTCATTGATCGCCTTAATATCAATATTTTTATTTATTAAGTCTTCCATTTTCTATATCTCTTAGAGTATTAATTTTTGGGTTAGCAAAATTGAAAATTTTTTTTAAATCTATTTGTTAACAATTGGTTAAAAATAGCTTATAAAGAGGTTTGATAATTATCGTAGTAGTTCTTATTTTATATTTCGAATTTAGTAGAAATTAAAAAAACGACAAAGGACTGAAGGATAATATATTTAATNACNAACTAGGATAATAAGTTATTGAGCTTNTAAAATTTATAGTTCTTTNAGATTCTCTGNATAAANAAANTTATTGTAAGGAAAACGTGTAATATGAATTTTTCGANTAGCTGCATAAACCCGTTCTCTAAAAAGATGTAAGTTTTCTTTACTTTCAGCGGATATGAATAATGCCCTATTGTTTATTCTGTGCATCCAAGTATTTTGCCACTCNTCCAGTGAATAATGATTTTTTGTTCGCTCTTCAACCAAATTATTTTCGTCCCATGGGTCTGGTTTATATGCATCTATTTTGTTGAATACAATTAATGAAGGTTTATCGTGGCTATTAATATCTTTTAAAATTTGATTAACCGATTCGATATGCTGTTCAAAATTTGGGTGAGAAATATCAACTACATGTAACAANAGGTCGGCTTCCTTAACCTCATCCAGNGTGCTCTTAAAAGACTCTACTANCTGTGTGGGTAATTTACGAATAAACCCTACTGTATCGCTCAATAAAAAAGGCAGGTTACCGATGACAACTTTTCGCACAGTAGTATCCAGAGTAGCAAATAGNTTATTTTCAGCAAAAACCTCACTTTTGGATATAATATTCATTAAAGTGGATTTCCCAACATTGGTATAGCCGACTAAAGCCACCCTTACAAGTGNTCCACGATTACNCCTTTGAGTAGCCATTTGTTTATCAACAATCTTTAGTTTTTTCTTAAGTAATGATATTTTATCTCTAACAATACGCCGGTCAGTTTCAATCTCTGTTTCTCCAGGTCCACGCATTCCTATACCACCACGCTGTCTCTCCAAATGAGTCCATAAACCCTTAAGACGGGGNAACAAATATTCATATTGCGCAAGTTCTACCTGGGTCCTAGCATAACTTGTTTGGGCACGTTGTGCAAAAATATCTAATATCAACCCAGTTCTATCCAATATTTTACACCGTAGAATTTTTTCAATGTTTCCTTGTTGTGCAGGAGTGAGTTCATCATCGAAAACAACAGTTGTCACCTCTTTTTCCTTAACATATTTTTCAACTTCTTGCATCTTACCAGAACCAATGAAAGTCTTAGNNTTTTTNATTTGTATGTTTTGAACAAATCGTTTAAGAACCTTTCCCCCTGCAGTATGNGCNAAAAAAGCTAATTCATCAAGATAATCTTTAGAATTGATNTCATCCTGTTTACTAGTGATNATNCCAATAATNATNGTNTTTTCAAGGATAAGCGATTTAGCTTCAATCATTGGAAATNCNATTTTTCCATTTTTCTAATAGAAAGGATTNTCCNTCAAAAANACCATATGTAAAATGGNTAATCCAATCACCCAAGTTGACATACTTTGAATCCTTACCTAGATCAATTTGCAATGGTAAATGTCGGTGTCCAAAGATAAAATAGTTGTAGTGCCTCTCCTCCAATTTACTTCTACAATATGCCACTAGCCACTCTTTTTCTTCTCCCAAAAACTTAATATCAGCTTCTCCTGAAATAAATTTATTCCTTTGAGATAAATAGTTTCCAAGTCGGATACCCAAATCAGGATGAATTAAACTAAATAGCCATTGAAAAAATTTATTTTTAAAAATTTTTTTCAATCGCTTATAACCTAAGTCTCCTGGGCCTAATCCATCACCATGGCCAATCATAAAAATAGTGTCGTTAATTTTAATATCAACTGGATTATAATATAATGTAACCCCAAGCTCTTTTTTAAAATAATCTTTCATCCAAAGATCGTGGTTACCTACAAAGAAAGTTATTGGAATTCCACTATCAGTTAATTCAGCTAATTTACCTAGTACCCTAACAAATCCTTTTGGCACTACCTTTTGGTACTCAAACCAAAAATCAAATAAGTCTCCTAAAAGGTAGATTGCCGCGGCATCTTTACGAACGGTATCTAACCAAGCTACAAAAAATTTTTCTCGCTCGTTACTAGACAATTCTGCATTTAAACCCAGATGATTGTCAGAGGCAAAATATACTTTTTTATTTTTTGGAAGTTTCATGCTATTTTAAACCTCGCTAGATCAAACTAATAGCTTGATCTAAATCTTCAATCAAATCTTGCTCATCCTCAATTCCTACACTTAGACGAATCAATCCATCCACTACCCCACTTTTTTCTCTAATTTCTTTTGGTATTGAGGCATGCGTCATGGAGGCTGGATGACCTGCCAAGCTCTCCACTCCACCCAAAGATTCAGCTAAAGTAAAAATTTTCAGATTTTCTATAATCTTAAAAGCTTTAGCCTTATCACCCCCTTTAGGGAGAAAGGAGATCATTCCGCCAAAAGATTTCATCTGGGATTTAGCAATGTCGTNATTGGGATGATCTGGAAAACCAGGCCAATAAACTTTTTCAACTTTTATGTTTTCTTTCAAAAATTTTGCAATTGCAGAACCATTCTCAGAATGCCTTTGCATTCGAATGTGTAAAGTTTTAATTCCTCTNAGGGTTAGAAAGCTATCCATGGGTCCAGGTACTGCACCACTTGAGTTTTGAATAAATGCCAATTTTTCGTAAAGAAGTGCATCATTAAGTGCTACCAGACCTAAAATTGTATCACTGTGTCCTGCAAGGTATTTCGTAGCGGAGTGCATGACAATTGTGGCGCCAAGTTCAAGTGGTTGCTGGAGATATGGAGAGGCAAAAGTATTATCAACTGCTACAACTATATTATGAGTCTTGGCTATTGCTGAAATTGCTTTTATATCAACAACATTCATCATTGGATTGGTGGGAGTTTCAACCCAGATTAGTTTAGTTTTTTTTGTTATGTGTGCTTCAACTGATNCGAGATCTTGCATGTTAACAAAATGGATCTTTAGTCCGTATTTCTTAAAAATTTGGGTAAAAAGTCGAAAAGAGCCCCCGTATAAATCATTAACAGAAATGATTTCATCACTAGGGTCAAACATCTTGATTATAGCATCCATGGCAGCCAACCCTGATGCAAATGCTAATCCATATTTGCCATTTTCCAAAGCAGATATAGATCGCTCTAAAGCGCTCCTTGTGGGATTATGAGTTCGACTGTACTCATACCCTTTGTGGTTACCGGGACTTTTTTGAGCATATGTTGAAGTCTGATAGATTGGAGGCATAACTGCACCATATCCCTTTTCCTCTTCTTGTCCTCCATGAATAGTAGAACTATTAAAACGAAGTTTTCTAGTCATAAGTTTGATCTTTCAACATTGCAAAGGTATTGGATTTTAAACAATTTTAATTATTATAGTGATATCTTTGAGAAAATTTTGAAAGCATTTTGAATGCGATCTTTGAAAAAAAATGTAGTTTTTAAACAAGATGAATTTTTTTCTTCATTTGAGTACTTGCAACACCTGTAAGAAAATAATTAAAGAGTTAAATCTCCCTAATGATGTTAATATCATAGACATTAAAAAAACTCCAATTACATTGGCTCAAATTGAGAAGCTACACAAAAAAAAAGGAACCTATAAATCTCTAATAAACAATAGAGCCCAACTTTTTAAGCAACTAAATATTGATACTAAAAAACTAACTGAGGAAAAAGCGAAACAATTACTAAGTGACCATTATACTTTTTTAAAGCGACCTGTCCTCTTATACAAGGGAAGAGCATTCGTGGGTAACAGTAAAGAAGAGATTGAATCAGCGAAAAGGTGGATAAATGAACAGTAGGCTACTTGCCCTTTTGTCCGCAGGTGGTGCTACTATGATCTATGGATTAAACCATACAATAGCAAAGGAGGTCATGCCAGATCATGTTGGTGCCTTCGGATTCATATTTATTAGAACTGCTGGTGCAACAATACTTTTTTGGTTCGCAAGTTTATTTGTTCCCTTCGAAAAAATAAATAAAAAAGATTATTTAAAATTATTTATTACTGCGCTTCTTGGTATGTGTCTAAATATGCTTTCCTTTTTTAAGGGGCTAGAACTTTCAACTCCAGTAAACAGTGGGATATTTGCAACAACAAATCCTATAATTATTTTATGTCTGTCTTATTTTTTTCTCAAGGAAAAAATTGGAGTGAAAAAGTTTATTGGAATAACTCTAGGATTTATTGGAGCGTTAATTTTGGTTCTACAAGGAACTGAAAACTCATTAAGAGCGCCAAATGTACTTTTAGGTAATTTTCTGTTTTTACTTAACTCAATATTCTTTTCAAGCTTCATTATTATGGTTAAACCACTTACTCAAAAGTATAGTACAATAACTATAATGAAATGGTTGTTTTTTATGGGGTTTTTCATGACGTTACCCGTTACAAGTAAAGAATTTAGTGAAATTAATTGGGGTAATTTGCCATTTGATGCGGTTTGGAGAATCATATTCGTAGTATTAGGTACTACATTTTTAACCTACGTATTAAATCTTTTTGCTTTAAAAAAACTTCAGGCTTCAACTGTTGGTGCTTTTGCTTATGCACAACCCATAATAGCAATTTCCTTTGCAATTATTACTGGAAATGATTATATAAGTTTTGGAAGGGGACTCGCGTGTTTAACCATAATAGTTGGAGTTTATCTAGTTTCACAGAAATCAATCGATAGTTAGTTTATTANAAATAAATAATTCTTTCTTACTTTTGAAAAAAACTCCAAATTATGAAAAATATAATTTTATTTACTTTTTTAATTCTCTTATTTACAAGCTGTGGTGGAGGAGAAAAGAAAGAAAAGAAAGAAAAATTTAAATACGAAAGAACAAAAGAAAGTTCAGAAAATATTCCCACAATTAATCCAGATGATTTCAAGGTAATTCTTAATTCTTTCGATAACATGATTTATGATAAAAATAAAATTGAGGTCAATTCAGGAAAAAATATAGTTTTGACTCTAAACCANAAAGGTAAGGTGTCGAAAGAATTCATGGGTCATAATTTTGTACTGCTAAAAAAAGGTGTCAATGTTGACGAATACGCCAAAAAAGCTGTTTTAGCTAAATCAAACGATTATATACCAAACTCTGATGAAACAATCGCTTATACTAAGATGCTTGGAGGAGGCGAATCAACAACTATAAGTTTTTCAACTCCTGAAGCAGGGATCTACACTTATATTTGTTCTTTTCCTGGTCATTACATGATGATGAGGGGAGAGTTAATAGTTAANTAATTTTTAAAGAGACCAAATCTTTCCTCCAGTTGTTTCCATAAGGTCTACACATCCCCTTTGTTCCCCGGGAATTGGAGCATATGCTAATACGTTTTCCCCAATGTACTCATTAGTTTTAAATGCAGTTATAGATAAAGAACGTAATTGATTTGCAAATCCATAAGCTAATGCCTCCTTGGGTAATTTAGGAGANTNACTTTTATTTTTTAAAGCTTTTTGATNGTCAGAATCTTGCTTTTTCCAAGAATTTTTTTGATCACTATTTGCCTTAAGATATTTTGCTAATTGAGAATCTAAATCTTCATTAGCCAATTTATTAGCCTTACTTTTTTTAGAATCAAAAAGGGCAACATCTATAAAACTATCTAATCCTATTGATATCTTTTTTTGACCTTCCTCAGAATAAATTGTATAAATAAATCCATCTAAAAATTCAGGTAATTTAAGATTAATAGCACCTGGAATTTCAGTCTCAGGAAGTATTAGCTCCATTAATTGAGATACAATAGCAAACTGGTTTTTATTGAAGTACTCAGGAACAAAATTAGAAGAGTTGTTTTGACAGCTATGAAAAAGTCCAACGACTGCTGGAGTCACAGTGATGGCTCCTGCGCCATATCCAATTGTTTTTAATGCTTTTCTTCTATCCATTATTGGTAATTTAAATTAAAGGTTCATCTTTTTTAATTCTTTTACTGCATGATTTACAGCTCTTGCTGTAATTGCCATATAAGTTAGCGAGGGGTTAACATTACCCGAAGAAGTCATGCAGGAACCATCAGTCACAAAAACATTTTTCACAGAATGAATCTGATTAAACTTGTTTAAAACAGAAGTTTTTTTACTACGTCCCATTCTTGCGGTTCCCATTTCGTGTATTCCTGCTCCATAGTAATACCCCCTATCACGAGTCTTAACATTTTTAAACCCTGCCGATTCAAGCATTTCTCCAATCTGTTGAAGTANGTGCTTTCTCATTGAGTATTCGTTTTCTTTTATCTCAGCATCAAATGTAACCGTGGGGAGTCCCCACTTATCTTTTTTATCATAATCAAGATACANCTTGTTATCNTGATAAGGTAATATTTCACCAAAACCNCCAAGGTTTATTTTCCATGGTCCAGGAGTCTGAATTGCTTTTTTAAANTTAGAGCCATATGCNTCATCGGAACCATTACCNTTATTNTGTCCTCTTTTTGCACTTCCCTGAAANCCATATCCTCTNACAAAATCCTTGACATTNGNTGAACCACCAATATTTACAAATCTTGGAATNTAAATNCCNCCTGGTCTTCTTCCNGTNTAATAAGANTCCTCNAANCCCTCNATATCAGCACTNGCNCCTANTCTNAGATGATGATCCATCAAATTATGTCCTAGTTCTCCTGAATCATTNCCAAGTCCATTNGGGAAACGATCAGATACNGATTGTAANAANATTGANGTNGAAGCAANAGTTGAAGCNCATANAAANATAATTTTAGCNTNGTACTCNGTNACTTCATTTGTCTCNGAATCAATTACTCGNACTCCACTTGCCCTATTATTTTTTTCATCATAAATNATTTGAGTAACNATTGANTTNGGNCTNAGTGTCATATTTCCAGTAGCNTCNGCAGCNGGTAAGGTAGATGAATTACTACTAAAATATGCNCCATANGGACANCCNCTTCTNCANCGATTNCTNTATTGACANGTAACACGGCCTAGTCCNGGTTTNGTTCCTTCNGTAATNTGAGCAACCCTNGCNTTTGTTATNAGGCGGTCATCGTANTTATTTGCTATTTCANTTTTAAANTTTTCTTCAGCACANGTTAATTCCATNGGTTTTAAAAACTCACTNTCTGGGAGTTGNGGTAACCCTAANTTTTCTCCAGANACACCGATATATTTTTCAACATAACTATACCAAGGTGCTAANTCTTTATANCTNATTGGCCANTCAANGGCAATACCCTCNTTAGCATTAGCNTCAAAATCAAATTCNCTCAATCTGTANACTTGCCTTGCCCACATTAAAGATTTNCCACCAACNTGATATCCCCGAACCCAGTCAAAAGGCTTATCCTCATTATAGGGATGCTCATTGTCGTCTACAAAAAAATGAGAAGTTGATTCATGAACTGCATATCTAGTCGATCTTATTTGCTTGTATTGTTTCTTTTCAATTTCATGGGTGGTTTTATCTCCACCTTTGAAATCCCAAGGATCCATATTTGCGGTGTGATAATCAACTATATGTTTAATCATTCTTCCTCTTTCNAGAACAAGTGTTTTCAATCCCGCTTCGCATAACTCTTTGGCAGCCCATCCTCCGCTTATTCCTGTTCCGATAACAATAGCATCAAATTCTTGATTCATGGATTATAAAATTGTTTAATTTTAATTAACAATAAAAATAGGGACTTCTCAAATACTAAAGTCATTTTTGCAAAAAAAATTATGAATTAATATCGATTTTGGTTTTAATAAATTAATCCTATTTTTACGACAATCAGTTTTAAAATAAAAAAGATGAGTAAAATACGTTTAGGTGTTTTGGGCGGAGGCGGTGACTCACTAATTGGAGTTCTTCACAGAGTTGCGTCTTTTATGTATGATCGCTACGAAATTTTAGGTGGTGTCTTTAATCCCAATTATGAAGAAAATATAAAGTTTGCAAAGCAAATTGGAATTAATACTGAAAGAGTTTACGAGAACTTTGATAAATTTATTAATGAAGAGGCTGCAAAACCCAAATCGGAACGAATAGAAGCTGTTTCGGTTTTAACTCCAAATTTCTTGCATTTTCCCATGGCTAAAAAACTCTTGGAAAATGGTTTTAACGTGATCTGTGAAAAACCACTTACCACCTCACTTGAAGAAGCCAAAGAATTAGAGGCTCTACAAAAAAAGAATAATGCAATTTTTGCTGTTACTTATACATATACTGGCTATCCTATGGTCCGCGAAATGAAAAATATGATCGCAAATGGTATTATTGGAGAAATTCACAAAGTGGATTTACAATATTATCAAGGATGGATTAACCCAGTAATACACGACAAAGAAAAAAGAAGTAAAGTTTGGCGATTGGATCCAAAAAAGGCTGGAATTAGTTCATGTATTGGTGATATAGGAACCCATATTTTTAATATGGTGGAATATGTGACAGGAATGGAGGTCAAAGAGTTACTTTCTGATTTGAACACATTGTATGATGACAACCCACTTGATATAGACGGTTCCATCTTAATTCGTATGTCTGACAAAGTAAAAGGATTACTTCGTGCAAGCCAGATCGCTACTGGCGATGAGAACAATATTACTGTAGCCATATATGGAAGAAAAGGAGCTTTAAAATGGGAACAGGAAAATCCTAACTATTTATATTTCTTAAAAGATGATGAACCCAGAAGACTTATCAAACCNGGAAATNTATACAATACNGATGTATCANTAGACGGAACTAAACTTCCTGCNGGTCACCCAGAGGGAATTTTTGATGCCATGGGGAATATTTACAAAGGGGTTGCCAAAGCATTAAGAGGTGAANAATCNTTTGATGGTGAATTTCCNACCATATATGANGGTGTAAGAGGAATGATGTTTATAGAAAAAGTAGTTGAATCNAATAAAAAAGGTAANGTATGGNTAAGCATGGAAAATNAATGAAAACAATAAAAGGTCCTGCNGTATTTTTAGCTCAATTTGTNGATAAAAAAGCCCCCTTCAATTCNCTNGATGGAATGTGTAAATGGGCNGCGGATTTAGGATACAAGGGAATTCAAATACCTACTTGGGAAACCTTTTTAATCGATTTAGACAAGGCTGCTGATAGCCAAACTTATTGCGACGAATTAAAAGGAAAAATCAATTCATATGGTTTAGAGATTACAGAACTGTCTACGCACCTGCAGGGACAATTGGTTGCCGTTCATCCCGCTTATGATTTGATGTTTGATAATTTCGCTCCCGATGCCTACAAAAACAANCCNAAAGCNAGAACTGAATGGGCGGTTGAAACCATGAAGAAAGCAGCAATTGCAAGTGGAAGACTTGGTTTGAATGCTCACGCAACATTTTCTGGAGCACTACTTTGGCACACATGGCATCCTTGGCCTCAACGCCCTGATGGATTAGTTGAGATGGGTTTTAAAGAATTGGCTAAAAGATGGCTGCCAATACTTGATACCTTTGATGAGCATGGTGTTGATGTCTGTTACGAAATTCATCCAGGTGAAGACCTCCATGATGGCGTAACATTTGAACGTTTCTTGAAAGAAACTAATAATCATAAAAGGGCAAATATACTTTATGACCCTAGTCACTTTGTATTACAACAATTAGACTATTTAGAATATATAGATCATTACCACAGTTTTATTAAATCCTTCCACGTTAAAGATTCCGAATTTAATCCCACTGGAAAAAAAGGAGCTTTTGGCGGATACGGCGACTGGATAGACAGGGCTGGAAGGTATCGCTCATTAGGCGATGGGCAAATCGATTTTAAGAGTATATTCACAAAATTAACTGAATACGGTTGCGATGTTTGGGCAGTAATGGAATGGGAGTGTTGCATTAAAAGTCCTGAACAAGGTGCACGTGAAGGTGCTCCTTTTATTCAATCTCACATCATTGAAGCCACTCAAAAAACTTTTGATGATTTTGCTGGATCTGAAATTGATAAAAATCACTTAAAAAAAATATTAAACCTTTAAAAATTATCATGAAAAAAATTCTGATTACAATCCTGACAATACTTATTATTTCTTGCAATGAAACACCTAAGAANAAAGTTGATCAAAAAGAACAACCCTCTCAAAAAGAATGGGTAATACTTTTTGATGGTAAGTCATTTGATGGCTGGCATCAATTTAATGAAGCTAAAATGAGTAGTGCATGGGATATAATAGATGGTGCGATGGTTTTTGACCCAAGTAAACAAATAGAAAAAAAACAAAATCATGATCTTGTAACTGACAAGGAGTACACTAATTTTGAGCTTTCTTTGGAATGGAATATCGCCGAAGGTGGAAATAGTGGAATTTTTTGGGGAGTAAAAGAAGGAGAACAATACGGAAAACCCTACACTACAGGACCTGAAATTCAAGTTTTAGATAATGAAAGACACCCTGATGCCCTAGCTAACCCGAAATTTCATCAAGCTGGTGCGCTTTATGATATGGTTCAGCCTACACAAGATGTATGCAAGGCTGCTGGAGAATGGAACGATGTTTTACTTAGTATTGACTATAATACCAATAAAGGAAGTGTTACTCTTAACGGAGTTGAAATCGTGACCTTCCCTGTATCTGGAGAAAAGTGGGATGCACTTATCGCCAACTCTAAATTTTCAGACTGGGATCACTTTGCAAAGTTTAAAACAGGAAAAATTGGCTTACAAGATCATGGAGATATGGTCTCCTNCCGCAATATTAAAATNAGGGAACTGTAATTTTAGATGATTAAATCTATGACTGGCTTTGGTAAAGCCGAAATTCAATTTGAAAATAGGAATTATATTTTAGAGCTTAGGTCCCTAAATAGTAAGGGCCTTGAGTTAAGTTGCAGATTACCCGCTCAATTTAGAGAAATTGAACTCCATTTAAAAAAAATTATTGGTGAGTCCCTTAAGCGAGGAAAAGTAGATTTAAGCTTGAATGTCGAAAATATTGATCAGCCTAATGCAAGGAATATCAATCTCGCTGCAGTAAATCAATACATCGAACAGCTTAGTAAAATTCAAGATGCAGATCGGCTTGAGCTACTCAAAATAGCCATCAAGCTNCCCGACACTCTAAAGACTGAAATAAATGATATTGATGATCTAGAAATCAGAACCATAGAAGGTCTTTTAAAAAAGGCACTGACAAGTTTAAATGAATTTAGAGCGGATGAGGGTGCCANTCTTNAGGAGGATTTTAAAACCCGATTGATNAACTTACAAANTTTGATTAACCAAGTCAATAAAGTNGATCCTGANAGAAAAGAAAAAATTGAAAATAAGCTCAAAGCTTCCATAGAAGAATTACGACTAGAGATTGATCAAAACAGATTTGAACAAGAACTAATATATTACATTGAGAAATACGATATCACNGAGGAAAAAGTACGNTTAANTAATCATATTGAATACTTNNCTAATACNNTNGAGAACCCAAGTTCAAGTGGAAAAAAATTAGGTTTTATNGCTCAAGAGATGGGNAGNGAAATNAATACTATTGGTTCAAAAGCCAACCATGCTGGTTTACAGAAAATAGTCATCCAAATGAAAGATGAATTAGAAAAAATTAAAGAACAACTCCTGAATGTCTTATAATTGAAAGAGGGTAAATTAATTGTAGTATCAGCTCCTTCAGGAAGTGGAAAAACCACTCTTGTCAGGGAACTTCTATCAGAAAACCTACCACTTTCATTTTCCATATCAGCAACTTCAAGAGAGCCTCGAGGTAATGAAATTAATGGGGTTGACTANCACTTTTTAAGTACTATTGAATTTAAAAACTATATAAAAAAAGGGGCTTTTATTGAGTATGAAGAAGTTTACCCAGATAAATTTTACGGGACTTTAAAAACAGAGGTTGAGAAAAACCGGAAGTCTGGTAAGCACGTTATTTTTGATATTGATGTGATAGGAGCACTAAAAATCAAGAAAAAGTACCCAAATCAAACATTGTCAATATTTATAAATCCTCCAAGTATGTCTATATTAGAAGAAAGGCTTCGTTCAAGGGGAACAGATAGTGAAACAGCTCTTCAAGAAAGAATTGAAAAAGCAGAAGAGGAGCTTAGATCAGCAGAAAAGTTTGATAAATCGATTGTCAATAATGACTTGAAAAAGTCAAAAAATCAAATTATTATGATGGTCAAACAATTTATTGATTCATAAATTCAACAACGAGATGAAAAAAGTTGGACTTTTTTTTGGCACCTTCAATCCCATTCATAATGGACATATCAAAGTGGCCGATTATTTTGTTAAAAAAGTCGAATTGGAAGAAGTCTGGTTGGTCCTAAGCCCACAAAGCCCTTTCAAGAGAAAAGAATCACTCATTGAAAATACTCAAAGATTAGAAATGGTGAGTTTAGCTATAGCAGATTTTCCTAAACTTAAAGTTTGCGATGATGAGATTAACCTACCCAAACCCAATTATACAATTAATACACTTCTCCATCTTAAAAACAAATTTCCAACTCATCATTTTATTTTAATATTAGGACAGGACATCATTAATTATTTCAATGAATGGAAAAATTATAGGGATATACTGGAAAATTATAAGATTTATGTTTACCCCAGAGGTGAACCAGACTCAACTCCTGAGAAGTTTAAATCACACAGAAATATTCATTTATTCACTGCTCCAAAAATAGAAATATCTTCCACCGCAGTTAGAAAGATGATTTTGAAAGGAGAAGTTCCTGTTAGCCTCATACCAAAAAAGGTGAAAGATTATATTACAATCAATAAGCCTTTTTAACGAAATTAAATTTTGGGTTTTACTTCTAAAAAAGTAATTTTAAATTGTTTGGTTTAATTTTAATTGAACCTTATTTAGTCGATAACGAAAATAATAAACACAATGAAAACATTTGGATCAAGTAAATCTTTTTTTAGCGGAGCAAAAATGGAATGGGAAACAGTTGACCCAGGAGTTAAGCGAAAGATCATGGGTTATGATGATAAAATCATGTTGGTGCATGTCATTTTTGAAAAAGGTGGAGTCGGTTCGGTTCACGAGCATTATCATTCACAAGTCTCATATGTAAGCTCAGGCGCATTTGATATCACAATCGATGGTGTCACTCAAAAACTTGAAAAAGGTGATTCTTTTTATGTACCACCTAACACGCTCCACGGAGCTTTTTGCATTGAAGCAGGTGAGCTTATTGACGTTTTTAGCCCAATAAGGGAGGATTTTATGGAATAACTACGGCTGCTCCCTTAAAATTAATTCAATGAGATCCTTTGTAATTTCAAGTCTACTCAATTTCTCAATTCCTTGTAATTTACTCACTGCTTTACCCTTTTGGGTTATGGCTTTAACAATGAACTTTTGTATTGCTATTTTATCGTTACTTGGTATCATTTCAGAAAAAGATGCCTGACCCAATAAGTTTCCTGCCTCAGAATTAGGATTGCCAATTGAAAGTACAGGTATCTCAGTAGCCAAATATTCAAAAAGTTTTCCCGAAATCATATCTTCTTCAGCAGTTTTAAAAATGAAATTTAAAAGTAAATCTCCACTTTTCATAAGTTTTAAGGATTGTTCATGACTTATGTAGCCCTTGTNTACCACNTGTACTTTGGGTAGTTTCCCTTTAATATAATTTAAAATAGGTTCGGAAATCTGTCCTGCAATAGAAAAACGTATTTTATTGGTTTTGCTCAACACAGCCAAGACCGAAGTAACCACAGGGAAGTCATGGTTTTCGGTCAACAGACCGGTGTATACAATATGAAAAGGTGCAACATTGGTTCTTGTAATGGAAGCCATCAAACTTGCATCATATCCATTAGGTAAAACGTGAAAGCTTTGTTCAGTTGATTTAGTTCGTAGTTTTTGAACCAATCTTCCTCCAGTTGTTGTCAATATACCATCTGCAGTTAGTAATACCTTTTGCTCTAAACGATTATCTATTTTTTCTGCCCAAGTAGAACGATACCAATATTTATTGTAAAAAATATCTGTCCAAGGATCTCTAAAGTCTGCAAACCACTTGATCTCAGACAAGCTCTTTAACTTAAGACCAATTAAATGGGTAGAGTGGGGAGGACCTGTAGTAATAACCGTTTTAATATTTTCTTTTTTTACAAGCTTAACCGCCTCTCTCACCGCATAGGAATTCCATCCTTTTCGGGCATCTGGAATAAAAAAATTTCCACGGATATAAGTTGCCAATTTCCTTAACAAACCACTCTTTTGAACTTCTCCTTGAGGAATACCCCCTTTTTTTGAACCCGTAAAAAGCAATGAATACCATTTTAATGGCTCTACTGTTTTGGTTTTAATCACATGAATATTATCTACTTCAGTTAATAAGCTTTGATCCAAAACTGGGTAGGAAGCATTTTTTTCATCAACTGTAATGACAAAAGGAATCCACCCCTGCTGTTTGAGGTATTTGGCAAAATACATCCAGCGTTGAACTCCTGAACCTCCTGAGGGCGGCCAGTAATATGTCATAATCAAAACTTTTTTTGAAGTTTTCAAAAATTATTGCTTACTCAAAAATAACTATTTCTTTTTTTTAAAAAGTGGAACAGAAGAACAGGCCTCACCGTAAAACAAGCTTTTAACTACAGGTTGTAACTTGTTTATCAACTGAACATAAGCATCTTCTGGTACTGTTTTATCACTACAGCCCTTGATGATAACGGATTTGTCATTAAATGGTTTAAGATCAATATTTTGAATTTCTTCAGAAAATAATTGTATCTCCAANTCAGCTAGAGANCCCTTGACCACTTTTCTGGCGTAAGGTTGCAAATAGGTTGTAACTAAAAGAGAAGCCCAGGCGGGTAAAACGGCTTCCGATGAGCAATAAAGAGCAATAAATTGGTCTTGATAAGCTTTCCACTCGTGCTCACTTAATTTTGTCCTGAAATCTTTTTCTCTTAAGATAATACCTTGATCTAGCCATTGCGATAAGTCCAAAGCTTTTCTGGTTCCAATTTGGTAAAATTTTTCCAAATCGAAAGTAACCAAAGCACTTTTCGCCACGCGATTTTCAATTGTATCGGCCACTTTAGAGAAGTCCAAGTTCTAATTTGGCCTCCTCACTCATCAGATCCTGAGACCAAGGAGGGTCAAAAGTAATTTCCACTTCGGCATCCTTTACTTCGTCTAAAGACTTAACTTTTTCCTCTACTTCCTTTGGTAAAGTTTCAGCCACTGGACAGTTTGGAGTGGTAAGAGTCATTAATATTTTAACATCGGCATCTTCATTGACAAAAACATCATATATCAGGCCCAACTCATAGATATCAACTGGGATTTCTGGGTCAAATATGGATTTAAGTACCCCAACAATTTTATCCCCTAGATTGGCAGTCTCATCGATTTCCTTAGACATAGTATTTAGTTTAATTGGGTTTTAAAGGCAATTGCATACATTTTCAACTGTTTAATCATTGATACCAAACCATTTGCACGGGTGGGAGATAAATGTTCCTTTAAACCTATCTTATCAATAAAAGAGGTATCGGCATCTAAAATAGCATCTGGATGTTGGTGGGAAAACACTCGGATTAAAATGGCAATAATTCCCTTGGTAATGATGGCTTCACTATCAGCAGTAAATACCAATTTGTTTCCTTCCAAGTCAGCATGAAGCCATACCTTACTTTGACAGCCTTTAATGATATTATCTTCGGTTTTGTATTCTGGGTCAATAATTGGCAATGATTTTCCTAATTCGATCATGTACTCATATCGTTGCATCCAGTCATCGAATAAGGAAAACTCTTCCACGATTTCTTCTTGAGCCGCATTGATTGTCTCCATACTCAAAATTACTAATTTATTGCAACATCTGAGCCGCCTTTTCGACTGCTTTTACCATCGCATCGATTTCCTCAAAGGTGTTATAAAAAGAAAACGAAGCTCTTACAGTACCAGGAATTTTATAAAAGTCCATAATCGGCTGGGCACAATGGTGTCCTGTTCTCACAGCTACACCTAATTTATCTAGAATACTTCCTATATCGTAGGGGTGAATGCCTTTCACGTTAAAGGAAATCACAGCAGTCTTATTGGGAGAAACACCGTATACTTTTAGCCCTGGTATTTTTTTTAAGGCAGCAGTAGCATAAATCAAAAGTTCCTTCTCATATTCTGCTATATATTCCATTCCTATAGAATTTACATAATCCAGAGCTGCACCAAAGGCAATCCCTCCAGCTATATTTGGTGTCCCAGCTTCAAATTTATGCGGCAAGTCGGCATAGGTAGTTTTTTCAAAAGTCACCTCAGCAATCATTTCTCCGCCCCCTTGGTAAGGAGGCAAACGCTTAAGTGAAGTCTCTTTACCATATAGAATTCCTATACCAGTTGGACCACAAATTTTGTGGGCTGAGGTAACGTAATAATCTACATTTAGTGCTTGGAGATCTGTTTTAATGTGAGGGGACGCCTGAGCTCCATCAATTAAAACCTCAGCACCTACAGCGTGGGCTTTATTGATGATTTCTTCAATAGGGTTAACTGTTCCTAGGGCATTAGAAACATGATTAACAAAAACCAATTTGGTTCGATCTGAAAGTAATTCGTCATAAGCATCCATTATCAGATCTCCATCCTCATTCATAGGAATTACTTTTAATAATGCGCCTGTTTTTTTACACAGCATTTGCCAAGGGACAATGTTAGAATGGTGCTCCAAAGCAGAAACTATAAGTTCGTCACCTTGATTAAGTAATTCAGTATATCCACTACTTACGATATTTATTGCATGTGTTGTCCCAGAAGTAAATATCATCTCATAGGGGTGAGCTGCATTAAAGTGATATTGAATCTTTTGTCTAGCCCCCTCATAGGCATTGGTCGCTTCTTGACTCAGCGCATGAACCCCTCGGTGAATATTAGCATTGTAATTTTCATAATAATCCACAATGGTATTAATTACCTGCTTGGGCGTCTGAGAGGTTGCCGCATTATCAAAGTAAATCAAAGGTCTGCCATTTACTTTCCTGTTTAAAACAGGAAAATCTTTTCGTATTTTATTTACGTCCATTAGCTTAAAGTTCAAACCCCAGATTTACTCCCAATTTTTTTGCAATAAGTATATTGATTCGCTTCTTTAAAACGGGTAACTCAACACTCTCAAGCACATTATTAGCAAATGCATAGGTCATTAACGCTTTTGCTTCTTTTTTTGGAATCCCTCTAGATTGTAAATAGAATAGTGCTTCCTCGTCTAATTGTCCTACGGTGCAACCGTGAGAGCATTTCACATCATCGGCAAAGATCTCTAATTGAGGCTTAGTATTTACTGTTGCTTTATCATCTAGCAGTACATTATTATTTTGCTGAAAAGCATTTGTTTTTTGTGCGATTTTATCCACGTGAATCTTTCCATTAAAAACCCCAACAGCACCCTCAGAGAAAACTCCTTTATAGTCTTGGTGGCTCTCGCAGTTAGGTTTAATATGATCAACTAAAGTGTAGTGATCAACGTGTTGTTTTTTATCTAAAATAGTTACGCCTTTAAGCGTGGCATTAGCATTATTGCCCTTTAAATAGAAATTTAAATTATTACGTGTCAATTTTCCCCCCAGTGAAAAGGTGTGCATACTGACATTACTGTTTTTTTGTTGGGAAATATAGGTATTATCTATTAAAGAGGCAGTTGAAAAATCATTTTGGATTTTATAATAATCCAAAAAAGCATCTTGATGAGTAAATATTTCCGTAACTGAATTAGTAACTACCTGGTGNGGTTTTAAACTCTGATGACGCTCTAAAATTTGAACTTGNGCATTTTTATCAACCACNATAAGATTTCGTGGTTGTAACCACAANGGTTTNTCCNTTCCAGTAGAAAAATGAATAAGTTCAATCGGTTTCTCAGCCACTACACTTTTGGGAACATAAATGTAAGCTCCCTCTTTGGTGTAGGAAGTATTAAGTGCGGTAAGACTGTCTTTGATATTAGCAATCTTATTAAAATAAGAGTCAATAAATTTTCTGTATTTGGCCTTAGATAAGGCTGCCGACATAAGGCAAACATCTAATCCGTCGTGAGTTGTGTCTGAAAGAAAAGGACTATATGCGCCATCTATAAAAACTACCTTGTAAGTGTCTATTTCATAAAGGAAATACTTCTTTACTTTTTTAATCTCAATAGTCGTTTCGGTCTCTGGAAACAATGCAAAGTCATTTCGAATCATTGCATTGAGTGAGGTATACTTCCAAGCCTCATCTTTTCTAGAAGGAAAGCCTTTTTGCTCAAAAGTCTTTAAAGATTCTAATCGGGTTTGATGAACGGGATCGGATAAATCTATACCGCCTTCAAAAGCCAGATGTGATGCAAGTAATTTTTCTTTAAACTCCATTGAGACTATGCCATTTCTTTTATCCAATCGTACCCTTTTTCTTCTAGTTCAATAGCTAATTTTTTTGTTCCAGACTTTACAATTTTTCCATCNAATAAAACATGAACAAAATCAGGCACAATGTATTCTAATAATCTCTGGTAGTGNGTAATTACAACTATAGCGTTATCTTTAGACCTGAGCTTATTGACGCCATTGGCTACAATTTTTAAGGCATCAATGTCTAATCCAGAATCTGTCTCATCTAAGATGGAGAGTTTAGGCTCTAACATCGCCATTTGAAAAATTTCGTTACGTTTTTTCTCTCCGCCTGAAAAGCCCTCGTTAAGTGAACGGGACAAGAAACGCGAGTCGATCTCCAATAAATTAGATTTCTCTCGGATTTTCTTCAGCATCACATTGGCCGGCATATCTTCATGACCTTTAGCCTTTCTATTGGCATTAATAGCAGTCTTGATAAAGTTGGTTACACTAACTCCTGGTATTTCCACAGGATATTGAAATGAAAGGAAAATACCTTTATGAGCACGCTCCTCTGCATCAAGCTCTGATAGGTTTTCCCCCTCTAAAATCATGGCTCCTTCGGTCACCTCATAAGATTGGTGTCCAGCAATGACTGCAGATAAGGTGCTTTTTCCAGAGCCATTTGGGCCCATGATAGCGTGTACTTCTCCAGCTTTGACGTCAAGATCAACCCCGTTAAGTATTTTTTTTTCCTCTATTTGGGCGTGAAGGTTTTCAATTGTTAACATAACTATTTTTTTATCCTACAGATCCCTCTAAGGAAATCTCTAATAATTTTTGNGCCTCTACGGCNAATTCCATNGGGAGTTTATTAAGNACTTCTTTNCTAAANCCATTTACAATTAGTGCAATGGCTTTTTCAGGNTCAATTCCNCGCTGATTACAATAAAAAACTTGGTCNTCACCAATTTTNCTNGTTGTAGCCTCNTGCTCAATTTGAGCTGATTTATTNTTTACTTCTATNTANGGAAATGTATGAGCNCCACANTTNTTNCCCATNAAAAGGGAATCNCATTGAGAAAANTTTCTNGCGTTNGNNGCTCTNGGNGAAACNTGNACCANACCTCTATANCTATTTTGTGATTTTCCCGCAGANATNCCNTTTGAAATAATTGTACTTNTNGTNTTTTTNCCNAAATGAATCATCTTGGTNCCTGTATCTGCNTGTTGATANTTATTGGTCAATGCAATGGAATAAAACTCNCCNATNGAGTCATTTCCCTTCAAAATACANGANGGNTATTTCCANGTNACAGCTGAACCTGTTTCCACNTGAGTCCATGANATTTTNGANCGTGTATGGCANATACCTCTTTTGGTTACAAAATTATAAACCCCACCTTTTCCNTNTTTATCTCCTGGNAACCANTTCTGNACAGTNGANTATTTGATTTCNGNANCATCCAAAGCAATNAANTCNACCACAGCNGCNTGTAATTGATTCTCATCTCTNGAAGGNGCNGTACANCCTTCNAGNTANCTNACATANCTNGACTCATCNGCAATAACNANTGTTCTNTCAAACTGACCNGTTCCNGCTTGATTNATCCTAAAATAGGTAGACAACTCCATTGGACANCGNACGCCTTTAGGAATATANCANAANGANCCATCAGAAAAAACGGCTGAGTTCAAAGCAGCAAAATAATTATCTCTAAACGGTATTACCGTACCAATATATTTTTTTACCAATTCGGGGTGATCTTTAATCGCCTCTGAAATTGAACAGAAAATAATTCCCTTTTCTGCAAGGGTTTCCTTAAAAGTGGTCGCAACAGAAACCGAGTCCATAACAATATCGACTGCTACGCCGGCCAATTTCTTTTGTTCGTTTAGAGAAATACCGAGCTTTTCAAAAGTTGCCAATAATTCAGGATCAACCTCATCCAGACTTTTATATTGGTCTTTTTTCTTGGGCGCAGAGTAATAGGAAATTGCCTGGTAGTTGGGTTTGTTATATTTAACATTAGCCCAATCAGGTTCATCCATTGCTTTCCATGCTTTGTAGGCTTTAAGACGCCACTCCGTCATCCATTCTGGTTCATTTTTTTTCAAAGAAATGTCTCGAACTACTTCTTCATTTAATCCAACAGGAAAGGTTTCAGAATCAATATCGGTGTAAAACCCATATTGGTATTCTTTAGTTTCCATTTCTTTCTTTAGTTCTTTTTCTGTATAAGCCATAGAATTAATATCGATTTACAAGGAAAAGCTTTCTCCACAACCACAGGTCCGCTGGGCGTTTGGGTTATTAAAGATAAAACCTTTACCATTAAGTCCTCCTGAATACTCTAATGTTGTGCCTAGTAGGTAAAGTAGACTTTTTTTATCAACTAATATCCGAACTTGATTGTCTTCAAATAAGCGGTCTTCGTCAGATTGTAAATGATCAAATGTAAGATCATATGAAAGGCCAGAACATCCACCACTTTTAACACCAACGCGAATATAATCTAGGTCGGGATTAAAACCTTCCTCTTGCATTAATTGCGATACTTTAGTGCGAGCATCTGCCGTTACCTTAATCATATTTCTAATGATTTTTTTTTATAAGTACAAATATAGTTCATTTCCTCATATTTATAGGAGTATACTATCAATTCTGACTATAGTTTCATCTCAATAAACTTTGGTTTTTCCTATAAAAACTTCTTAGGTCAACTCGATATAGGCAATGCATTAAATCTTATTACTTTTGTAATATGTTTGAAAATAAAAACAGAACCCCATTATCTGATTTAGGAGAGTTCAAATTAATTGAACAACTAACCAAAGATTTTTCTATTTCAGCTACAAGTACAGTCAAAGGAATTGGTGATGATGCAGCTGTCCTGCAATTATCCGACGAGCAAACTGTGGTAACAAGTGATTTACTAATTGAAGGGGTGCATTTTGACTTGACTTATGTCCCACTAAAACACCTAGGTTACAAAGCTGTAATGGTCAATCTATCAGATGTCTATGCAATGAATGCAACTCCTAAGCAAATTACTGTTTCTATTGCCGTTTCCAACCGTTTTCCACTTGAGGCACTTGAAGAATTGTATCTGGGGATTAGATTAGCCTGTAAAAATTATAAAGTCGATATGATTGGAGGAGATACTTCATCTAGCTCAAAAGGTTTGATGATTTCCATTACGGCTATTGGTCAAGTAAAAAAAGAAAAAATCACTTACCGCTCAGGTGCAAAACCCAATGATCTTTTGGTTATCAGTGGAGATATTGGAGGGGCCTACATGGGATTGCAGGTTCTAGAACGTGAAAAGGCAGTTTTTAAGGTCAATCCCAAAAATCAGCCTGACCTTGCGCAATATTCCTATTGCGTTGAGCGCCAATTGAAACCAGAAGCTAGAAAAGATATAATTGAACTTTTTGAAGAGTTGGACATTACCCCCAATGCCATGATTGACATCAGCGACGGGTTGTCTTCGGAGATTTTTCACCTTTGTAAGGCCTCTGGGGCAGGCTGCAATATTTATGAAGAAAAATTACCTGTAGACCCTCAAACATTAAGTATTAGTGAAGAATTTAAAATCAATAGTACTATGGCACTCCTTAACGGAGGAGAAGATTACGAGCTTTTAATGGCTATTAAAACCGAAGACTACGACAAGATAAAATCTCATCCCCTATTGACACCAATTGGACATTTTACTGACCAAAAAGAAGTTTGTAATATGACCACTGGTCTAGGGCAATCAATTAAATTGGAGGCGCAAGGGTGGAAGGGTTTTAATCATGATTAATTTAACCCAATGCAACATCTAAAGTCATCATTACGATAAAGCCCCCAATAAAACCCAAAGTGGCAATATCTGTATATTTATCTTGCTGTGTTTCTGGAATCACCTCCTCCACCACCACAAAGATCATTGCTCCAGCGGCAAAAGCAAGTGCGTAAGGTAAAATAGGTGTGAAAAAAGTAACTGCAACCGCACCAAGAACTGCTGCAACTGGTTCGACAATTGCCGATAATTGTCCATACCAAAAACTTTTAAATTTACTTGCCCCTTGCCTTCTTAGAGGCATTGAAACCGCAATACCTTCGGGGAAATTTTGAATACCAATTCCAATGGCAAGTGCAACTGCGCCCGAAATAGATGCTTCAGGAATACCGGCAGCAACTCCACCAAATAATACTCCTACTGCCAATCCCTCAGGAATATTATGCATAGTTATGGCCAGAACTAATAAAGTGGTCTTGTGCCATGGTGTTTTAATTCCCTCAGAGTTTTTAAAGTTAATATGAATATGTGGTAAAATTTTATCTAATCCAAAAATAAATAGAGCGCCAAGGCCAAAACCCACCGCTGCAGGAATCACTTTGACAAATCCATCCCCTTTAGACATCTCAATCCCAGGCGCCAAAAGGCTCCAAAAACTGGCAGCTACCATTACACCTCCAGTAAAACCAAGCATACCATCAAAAAAACCCCGATGTACCGTTTTAAATAAAAAAACAAATGACGCTCCAAAAGCAGTTAATAGCCAGGTAAACACCGTTGCGAAAAATGCCCCTCTAACAGGTCCTACTCCGTTGAAAAATTCAATAACAGCATCCATCTGAAAGTGATTTTTACTAGGCCCAAATATAGACAAAAAGGAACTATTTACTCCATCTGTAAGCTTGATTTACTAAATTTGACTTTGTTATGAGAAAAAGTCATTTCGACTATATTATTTGTGGGGGTGGTGCCTCCGGTTTACTCCTAGCGTTCAGGATTTGCAATGACCCTTTCTTTAAGAATAAATCCATTTTACTTATTGAAAAAGAGCATGAAAAATTAAATGACAGAACTTGGTGTTTTTGGGAATCCAAAGAAGGGGATCTAGAAGAGATTATTCATAAATCCTGGAACCAATCTTTTTTCGCGTCAAAAGACTTTCACTTGGATTTTAATCTTAGCCCTTATAAATATAAAATGATACGAAGTCTTGACTTTTATAAATTTATTCAGCAACATTTCAGAAAGTTTAATCAACTAACCCAAGTCAAAGATGAGGTTATAAAAATCGAAAGTAATAAAGTTACTACCCTCGCGTCAGAATACAATACGGATTTTATTTTCTCGAGTATACTGGACCCCAAAAAGCTATTGCAGCAAAAAAAATACCCCGTCCTGCAACAGCATTTTATAGGACAGATCATTGAAACTAAAAATAATTGTTTCGACCCTGATAGGATTGAATTTATGAACTTTGATATTCCCCAAAAAGGCAACACAAGATTCATGTATGTACTCCCCTTATCTAAGAATAAAGCGCTTTTAGAATACACTCTTTTTTCAGAAGACTTATTGGCTCGGCAAGAGTATGTGGATGAAATCACTGCCTTTGCCAAGGATCTTCCAACTGGAGGCTTCAAGGTTGTTGAAGAGGAACAAGGTAATATTCCTATGACCTGTTTTCGTTTCGACCTCAGCAATACTGAAAATATTTTACACATTGGCACCGCTGGGGGCTGGACAAAACCCAGTACTGGATATACTTTTCAAAGAATTAATAGCAAAACAAAATTCTTAGTTGAATTTTTAAAAAGTACCCGTCCATTGAAACAATTTGGACGAAAAAACAGGTTTTGGTTTTACGACTTACTTTTTTTAGATGTTTTACACGAGGACAATGCCAATGGTGCTGATCTTTTTAAAAGAATGTTTCAGAAAAATTCCCCAGAAGTAATCTTTAAATTTTTAGATGAAAAAAGTAACTATTGGCAGGAGTTTCAGATCATGCGCTCCTTTAACGTAGGGCAATTTGTAAAAGCTTTATTTAGAAGAATTTTTTAATAAGTTCGGTTCATCAACCAGTCTTTCAAAGCTAGAAAACTCTCTTTTTGCTTTTCGTCAATGGCGAGTTTTTCTAATTGCTTTGTTGCCAGGTCACTATAATGAAATATTGCAAGCTTAGCGGCCTCTTTGGCCCCAGTGTCCTTAAACAAATGCTTAGTTTCTATAATCTTATTTTCATCGCTTAGGGGTTGCTTGCTACTCAATAATAATTTTAGTAAATCCGATTGTCTTGGATCAGCTTTTTCTAATGCCAAGTGGTAAAGAATCGTTTTTTTATTTTCCAAAATATCCCCTCCTATTTTCTTTCCGAAAGTCGCCTGATCTCCAAAAGCATCAAGGTAGTCGTCTTGCAATTGAAATGCTAGACCTAGATGTATTCCGAAATCATAGATGGCAGTTATATCTTTTGTACTGGCTCCTCCAATAATTGCACCCATTTGCAAGGCACAACCTACCAAAACAGCTGTTTTAAGTCTTATCATTTTGATATATTCTTCCTGAGAAACAGTCAGGGAAGTTTCAAAGTCCATATCATATTGTTGCCCCTCACATACTTCTATCGCTGTTTTACTGAGTAGTTGAGTAAGCTTTTGGAAAATATCAGATGGATAGCATTCTATGGATTGATATGCTTTTATCAACATGGCGTCACCTGAAAGTATTGCTGCATTAACACCCCATTTTTCATGAACAGTCTTATTTCCCCTTCGCAAAGAAGCCTTATCCATAATATCATCATGCATCAATGTGAAGTTGTGAAAAACCTCTACGGATAGTGCAGCCCCCATGGCTTTATCCGGGTTAATTCCATAAGCTTCGGCAGCCATCAAACATAAATAAGGACGAATCCGTTTACCCCCTAAATCCAGGAGATAGCCCATTGGACGATATAAATTTTGAGGGGACTTATCCGAAATAAATTTTTCAAGAGAATATTTAAACTCCTTTTGATAAGCCTTAGTAAGATTCATTTTAACTAAATTTTTATAAAAATACTATAGACTATTTTAATGTAGAATAAAAAAACGTAAACTTTGGAAACTTTTATTGTTTATAAAGTTTTGTGATGTAAATTTACCAATTAATAATGGAAAAAGAAATTGTTAAAAATGCTGCCTATTTGTTTCTTCAGTATGGTTACAAGTCTGTAACTATGGATGACCTTGCCGAACACATGGGAATTTCCAAGAAAACCATTTATACTTATTTTAATGATAAAATATCGCTGATAAGATCCTCCGTATGGTACATTTTTGAAGAGGTCAAAACGAAAATCATAGGTGTTCAGGAATCAATGGACAACCCTATTGAAGCTCTTTATGAAATCAAAAAAATTGCCGTTGAAGTTCTGGGAAATAAAGACAAATCTCCTCAATACCAATTGCAAAAATATTACCCAAGTATTTATAGTGAAATAAGGAAAAAAGAACTTTCTGCACTTGGAAACTCTTTTGAAATGAGCCTAAAAAAAGGTATGAAATCGGGCCTTTTTAGACCTTCCCTAGACACTCACTTCATCACTCTTATTTATTTTAATGGATTTAGAGGGTTGAGGGACATTGAGCTTTTTCCCCCAGATGAATACGATATAGACCAAATAATCGGGAAATTTATAGATTATCACCTTAGGGCAATTGTCACATCGAAAGGGTTAAATTTTTTAGAAAATTATAATACTACAAAATCCAATGAAAATTAAATTTTTAATTATTATCTCATTATTTTTAGGTAAAACTCAGGGACAAAATTTACCTAAATCCCTCACATTAAATGAAGCAATTGAGTTCGGATTATCAAACAATCGCTCAATTATCAATGCAGATCGTGAAATCCTAAAGGCCAAAAAAGAACGCTGGAAAACTATTGCAATAGGTTTACCCCAGATAAGTTCTGAAATTAATTATCAAAACTTTTTAGAGATGCCAGTTTCCCTAGTTCCGGCGGAATTTTTTGGGGGTAATGCAGGGACATTTGAAGAACTAACTTTTGGAACTGAGCAAAACATGGTCGGATCTATAAAAATGGAGCAACTTCTTTTTGACGGTTCTTATTTGGTTGGACTTGAAGCCTCACGTGTCTATCTTAAGATTTCTGAAAATCTATTTGAAAAAACAAATTTAGAAGTAAAGAAACTGATTACTACCACCTATACTAATGTGTTAATTGCGCAATATAATATTTCCTTTTTAGAAAAAAACAAAAACACCTTGGAGGTGAATTTGAGAGAAATTCATCAGTTATTTAAAAATGGCTTTGAAGAAGAAGAGAGCGTGGAGCAAATTCAACTCTCAATCGCACAAGTAAACAGTAAATTGAAATACGCACAAAACTTAATGAAAATTACTGAGGAAATGGTCAAGTTCATTATTGGTTATCCCACAGAAAAACCACTACAGTTGAAAAGTAATTTAGAGGATATTTTTAATGAAAAGATTTATTTTAAATCTTCCCCTAAAATTACGAATATTTCAAATAATATTGATATTAAAATTGCCGACAATAATGTCAAATCAGAGGCACTGCAATTCAAATATGAAAAATCTAAAAGTTTACCAAAACTTAGTGGTTTTATCAATCAAACTTATACTGGAAATAGTGACGAGTTCACCTTTGCAGATCGCAATCAGAAATGGTATGGATCTTCCTTAATTGGTTTGAATTTGAAAATTCCACTTTTTAGTGCTCTTGGAAGGAGTGCCCTTTCCCAAAAGGCGAAAATTAGTCTAGATCAAGCCATAACTCAATTTACGGAAACCCAAGAAAGGGTTAAAATAGAGGTCACCGCAGCACAAAATGACTATCAACTTGCGATTGATAATTACTTCACCGAAAAAGAAAACCTCCGCTTGGCAGAAAGGATTGAGAAAAAAAATCAAATGAAATTCTTCGAGGGTATCGTCCAAAGTTTTGAACTTAGACTGGCACAAGTTCAGCTTTATACTGCACAAAATAATTTTGTTGCAGCCATCCAGTCTGTGATTTTTAAAAAAATACAATTAGAAACCCTACTTAACTCAACATTTTAATCAAACTCCATGAAAAAATTAATTTCTCTCCTCATCATTTCAGTTGTTTTTGCCGCTTGTTCGGCTGAAAAAAAAAGCTCAAATATAGCTCTTACTAAATCTAAAAATCTAACTGGTCTAAAAGCACAAAAGGATGAAAAAATTCAACAGATCAATCTCCTTAAAAAGGAATTAAACGAAATTAATAAGGCAATTTTGACATTGGATCCTGATGAAAAGTTACCCCTTATCACATCCTTTAGTCTTACTCCTGAAAATTTGAATCACTATATAGAAGTTCAAGGTAACATTCAAACCCGCCAAAATATATTGCTCTATCCAGAATATAATGGACGCTTAGAAGAGTTATATGTCAAAGAGGGGCAAAAGGTAAAAAAAGGAGCCTTATTGGCACAAATTGACGATGCGGGACTAAAAAATCAATTGGAGCAACTTGAGATTCAATCTAATCTTTCAAAAACAATCTATGAGCGTTACAAAAGACTGTGGGGTTTAAGCATAGGGTCCGAAATCCAATTACTAAAAGCAAAAACCACTTATGAAGCCCAAATGAAGAGTATAGATCAAGTCAAAAAACAATTACTAAAAACCGAAATTCGCGCCCCTTTCTCTGGGACTATTGACGAGATAATTTCTAATCCTGGAGCCAATTTAATGCCTGGGCAAACTCCTGTCTTACGTGTGGTTAATTTAAATGAAATGTACATAGAAGCAAACATTCCCGAGCGCTACGTCAGTGCAATAAAGTCGGGTACTGAGGCCATAGTTGAGATTCCAATGTTAGGGAAAAATTATTTGACTCAGATTCGGCAAACTGGGAGTTTTATCAACCCCAATAATCGAAGCTTTAGGGTTGAAGCTCCTCTGGCCAATTCAGATAAAATGATAAAACCCAACCTGTCGTGCAGGCTAAAAATAAAAGATTATAGTAATCCCAAAGCACTAATGATACCACAGAATATTATCAAAGAAAATGGCAAGGGTGATAAATACATTTTCAAACTTAAGCCAGGAAAGAAAGAAGGTGTATATACCACTGAAAAAGTTTTTATCAAACTGGGTAAAAAAAGTATGAACAAAATAGAAGTTATAGAAGGCATAAAGACAGGAGCATTAATTTTAGATAAAGGGGCTCTAATAGTTGAGGATAAACAAAGGGTAAGAAAAATAAGATAGGTGAAAAAATGAAAAATATTTATAAAGAATTTCGACTTTCCAGTTGGGCTATAGATCACAAGACCGTGATTTACGTAATCATGACCCTATTTTTTTTCTTGGGAATTCGATCATACAATGTAATGCCCAGGGAGAGTTTCCCCGAAATTAATGATACCCGAGTTTTTGTATCAGCTGTTTTCCCTGGAAATGCTGCAGAGGACGTGGAAAGATTAATTGTAGATCCACTTGAAGAGTCTCTAAAAGGGGTTCAAAGTCTTGTAGATATTAAATCTACCTCGGAGGAGGATTTCGCAGTTATTAAACTTGAATTTGATGAAGAAATTGCAGTGGACCTTGCAAAACAGAGAACAAAAGACCTAGTTGATGGAGTTGTTTCTGGCGCAGACTGGCCTACTTTTAATAATGCAAAAGTAGAACCATCAGTATTTGAAATGGATTTTTCTGAATTGATGCCTATTTTAAGTATCAGTATGATTGGAGATTACACAATTGAGCAAATGAAAGACTTTGCAGGATATTTAGAGGCAAAAATTGAGCAGATCCCTGAGGTAAAATCAGTAGATATAAGAGGAATTGAAGCTTTTGAGGTAGAAGTTGCAGTAGATATTTATAAAATGACTGCAGCAAAAATCAGTTTTAATGACATCATCAATGCAATTAACAGTGAAAACACAACAATCTCAGCTGGAAATATTATTGAAGGTGGGCAAAGACGAAGTATGAGGATTATTGGCGAGGTAGAGGATCCACAGGAGCTGAAAAATATCGTGGTAAAAAGTGAAAAAGGAGCCACTTATTTGGAGGATATAGCAACTATAACTTTTAAGGAAAAGGATGTAACCTCTTATGCAAGATCATACGGTCAAAAAGTTATTTTACTTCATGTAAAAAAGCGAGGCGGTAAAAACCTAATTAAGGCCTCTAGAAAAATTGAAACCTTAGTAAGTGAAATCGGTGAAAATCTATTTCCCAAAGATCTTAAATTAACAATTTCTAATGATCAATCTACCATTACCCTTAATCAAGTTAGCGATCTTGTAAATAATATAATCTTTGGTGTAATATTGGTTGTTATAGTATTGATGTTTTTTCTAGGTTTTAGAAATGCACTATTTGTAGGTTTTGCAATTCCAATGTCCATGTTTATGTCTTTTATGGTTCTTTCATTTATGGGGTATACAATGAATACAATGGTTTTATTTGGTTTAGTTATGGGGCTTGGAATGTTGGTAGATAACGGCATTGTAGTAGTGGAAAATGTTTATCGATTAATGGAAAAAGAGGGGATGTCCAGGGTTAAGGCTGCAAAGGCTGGTATAGGAGAAATTGCTTTTCCAATCATTGTCTCCACTGCCACAACTATTGCTGCTTTTGTTCCACTTGGTGCGTGGCCTGGTTTGATGGGAGAGTTCATGATTTACTTCCCCATTACGCTGTCTGTAGTTTTAGGGTCCTCACTTATTGTGGCCTTATTCTTTAATTCCATGCTCGTATCTCGCTTTATGGAGATAAAAGAACGTGAAATTTCGACCAAAAGCCTATGGCGACTTACCTTTATTCTGGGAGGATTGGGAGTTTTACTAATATTTAATACTGGTGTAGTAAGAGGTTTTGGTACCCTAATGATATCAATTTCTCTTCTTTTTTGGGCCTACAAATATTTCATAAAAAAACAGGCCACTCGATTTCAAATGATTTTCTTGCCAAAAATGGAGAAAGCTTACAGTACTTTTCTTTCAAAAGCCTTGATTGGCTTCAGACCCATTACTTTTGTAACAGGAACATTTTTACTTCTTTTCTCTTCTTTTATTTTGTTTGGAATTTTCCCTCCTAAGATTGAATTTTTTCCCGAGAATGAACCCTTACAAATTTTTACCTATATAGAATATCCACAGGGGACTAACATTGATAAAACCAATGAAATAACTAAAAAAATTGAGTATGATATTGATAAAATTATATCTCAAGACAAATACAATCAAGAATCAAATAACTTCCTAATAGAAGATTTTGGAGCCCAAGTTGGGTCGGGAGCTGGTAATCCTGAAATAGATGGTGGAGTAACAAATGAAATGCCCCACAAAGGAAAAATTACTCTGACCATGAGAGAGTTTAAATATAGAAATGGTCTGTCCAGTGAAAATTTGAGAAGCGAAATTCAAAAAGAGCTTAAGGGTAAATATCCTGGACTATCCATTTCAGTTGAAAAGGATGCCAATGGACCACCAGTGGGATATCCTGTAAATATTGAAATATCTGGTAGAGACTACGAGCAGCTCATTCAAACTGCAAAGCAGATGAAGGATTTTATTAATGCAGAAAATATTCTTGGGGTTGAAGAATTAAAAATTGACGTCAATAAAAATAAACCTGGAATAAAACTAGTTATTAATAGAGAAAAAGCAGGCGAACTTGGTATTACCACAGCTATGATCGGAAATCAACTAAGAGCATCCCTGTTTGGTGCCAAAGCAGGAATATATAAAAAAGAGGGTAAGGATTACGAAATAAATGTTAGACTTAAAGAGGAGCAGCGTTATGATAATAACGCTTTATTCAACCAGTTCATCACCTTTAGAGATCAATCTTCTGGAAAAATAAAAGAAATTCCAATAGCGGCTTTGGTAACCACAAAAAATAATGCATCGTTTAGTGCCATAAAACATAGGAAGTCTCTTCGAATGGTTACCCTATACTCAGATGTTCTAGCTGGTTATAACGCCAACGAAGTGATGACTAATGTCAAATCGGCTTTGATGAATTACGATTTAGATCTAGGGGTAGAATTTAAATTTACTGGTGAAATAGAAGCTCAAGATGAAAATATGGCCTTTCTCTCAAATGCCTTAATAGCAGCGTTAGCTTTAATTATGTTGCTATTGGTTTTTCAATTCAATTCTATTTCAAAGCCAATTATTATACTGATTTCTATTTTTCTTAGCTTTACTGGTGTCTTTTTCGGAATTACCCTTTTCCAAATGCCATTCGTGATCTTAATGACAATGATGGGAATTATTTCACTTTCGGGAATTGTTGTAAATAATGGTGTGGTTTTATTGGATTACACTCAATTATTAATAGATAGAAAAAAACAGGAAATGGGTATCCCTAAAGAACAAATGCTCGACAATGCAGAAGTTACAAAATCAATTATTCAAGGGGGTACAGCGAGATTACGTCCTGTAATTTTAACTGCGATTACGACTATTTTAGGTTTAATTCCACTTTCAATAGGATTAAATATTGATTTTTTCTCCCTGTTCTCAGATTGGAATCCCAAGGTTTATATTGGTGGAGATAATGTGATTTTTTGGGGACCTTTGGCTAAAACAGTAATTTTCGGATTGACTTTTGCTACC